>JAVRPG010000498.1:0-3260 GCA_032162325.1 Mycobacterium sp.
TGGGTCTGGCTTCCGGACCCGCCGGTGAGGAATCGTGATGGCAGAGAAGACAGCAGCCAAGGGCACCGGAGCCGCAACGGCGGCGACATCCGGCACGGAGAAGGGCCCGAAGCACACCCCGCGCACCGAGAAGCCGCGCGGTCGCCGCAAGACCCGCATCGGGTACGTGGTGTCGGACAAGATGCAGAAGACCATCGTGGTCGAGCTCGAGGACCGGGTGCGCCACCCGCTCTACGGCAAGATCATTCGCACCACCACGAAGGTGAAGGCGCACGACGAGAACGGCATCGCCGGTGTCGGCGACCGGGTTTCGCTGATGGAGACCCGTCCGCTGTCGGCAACGAAGCGGTGGCGCCTCGTCGAGGTTCTCGAGAGAGCCAAGTAACCTTTCCTGCGTCTGTCGGCTTAGTTCTTGGCCTCGCGCCACTCACGCTCGAACGGCAGCCGCCACGCATGGGGCGCGATCAGTTGATGGATCGCGTTGGGTCCCCAAGTGCCCGGCTGGTAGATCTTGGCCGGCGGCGGGTCGGCCAGCAATTGCGCCGACCGCTCCCATAGCGACTCGATGCCCTCTGCGGTGGTGAACAGCGTGTGGTCGCCGCGCATCGCGTCCAGGATCAACCGCTCGTAGGCCTCCAATACATCGCCGACGGTGTCGATCTCATGCGTGGAGAACTGCATCGACAGCTTGTCCAGCTTCATGCCGGGCCCTGGCCGCTTACCGTAGAACGACAGCGACACCTTGGAGTTATCGGCGAGGTCGAAGGTCAGGTGGTCCGGTCCCTGTGAGCCGACGCCGGAGCCGGGCGGGAACATGCTGCGCGGCGCTTCCTTGAACGCGATCGAGATGATGCGAATCCCCTCGGCCATCCGCTTGCCGGTGCGCAGATAGATCGGCACGCCGGCCCAGCGCCAGTTGTCGATGCCCACCTTGAGAGCGATGAACGTTTCGGTGTCGGAATCCCGTGCCACACCGGTGCAGTCGCGATAGCCGGTGTATTGGCCCCGAACTACATTGGCCGGCTTTACGGGCAGCATCGACCGGAAGACCTTGTTCTTCTCCTCGCTGATGGCGCGGGGCTCCAAGGCGGTCGGCGGCTCCATCACGACGAACGCCATCACCTGGAACAGGTGGGTGACCACCATGTCCTTGTAGGCGCCGGTGCTCTCGTAGAAGTTGGCTCGCTCGTCCAGGCCCAGTGTTTCGGGGATGTCGATCTGGATGTGGTCGATGAAGTTGCGGTTCCAGATCGGTTCGAACAGACCATTGGCGAAACGGAACGCCAGGATGTTCTGCGCGGCCTCCTTGCCGAGGAAGTGGTCGATTCGGAAAATCTGGCTCTCGCGGAATGTCTCATGAACGAAGTTGTTGAGTTCGACGGCACTGGCCAGGTCGGTGCCGAACGGCTTTTCCATCACAACGCGCGACCGCTCCACCAGTTTCGCGTCCCGCAGCATGCTGATTACGGCACGGGCGGCCTTTGGCGGTACCGAGAGATAGTGCAGTCGACGGACTTCGGGCCCGAGCTTGGCTTCGGCCTTCGCGACGGCGTCGGCCAGCGCCTGCGGGCCCGCGCCCTGTGGCACGTAGTCGACGGTTTCGGCGAAGCGGGCCCACTGCTCCTTCGTAAGCTTGTGGGTCCCGAAGTCCTCGATGGCCGCCTTGGCCAACTCGAGGAACTCGTCTCTGGTGAAATCCTCCAGCGAGGTCGCGACGACCTCGATGTTGGGTGTCAGCTCGGACTGGTCCAGAAACGCCAGACCGGGAATCAACTTGCGTCTCGCCAGGTCGCCCGTCGCGCCGAACAGCACAACCACGTGCGGGTCCACAGAGAAGTCGTCATGACTGTGCGGGCGCGAGCCCGGCGCCGGATAGGAGATGGTCTGCGCTTTGCTTGTCGCCACGCTCGGCATACTTCCACCGCCGCAATCTCCCCGCAGCGCTACCGGGGGTGTCGCCACCGCGAAGTCACAGGCCGGACAACCTTCCTTAACCGAGGGCGGTTGCGGTCTGCACGAGAAAAACCGGGTGGTCGACGGCCTCGAAGCGGGAGTCATGAGGTGAGGCGAAAACGTGGTGCCACATGCGGTACCACCTTCGAAGAGATCCATATGTCCGCGCGAGCGGTGTCGGCTGAGTTGGTGGTTATCGGTCCGACACAGTGACCTTCGTTGCGATGCCGTCGAGCAGCTGACGCAGCCCGGAGCGAAACTCCGCCTGAGGGTTGTCGTCCTCCTGGTCGAACACCCCGGCCGCTACGGCGGCCGCGAGCGCTGGGAACCGGTCGGCGGTCAGCAGCCGTCGAAGCAGCGCGGGATAGTTGGACAGGTTGGCCTGGACCGCCTCGATGTCCAGTGCGGCGGCGCCGCGGGCGTAGTGCAGTACCGCCATGACGGCCGCCAGCTTGTCCCGCTCGGCCAGGCCGGTACCACCCAGCGCAGCAAGCCCGGCATCCAGCCACGCCAGCTGTCCCGGGTCCGCAGGCGGGCCCGCCGCGGCGGTCTGCAGGATCCACGGGTGCCGGTGGTAGATGTCCCATAGCCCAGTGGCCCAATCGGTAAGCGCGCCGCGCCAATCCGACGGATCGGCCGGCGTGGGCGGCGGCTCTGGCGCGGTCGACAACATGAACGTCACCAACTCGTCCTTGTTGGCGACGTGGCGGTACAGCGACATGGTGCCGCAGCCAAGCCGCTCGGCCAGCCGCGCCATCGACAACGCGCTGAGGCCCTCGGCCTCGACCAACTCGATGGCCGCCGCGACGATGCGCTCGCGGCTCAGTCCGCGGGTGCGCCGGGCCGGCGGCGCGTCTCGCCACAGGATCTCCAGCACTCGGGGCAGCGGCTCGTCGGTCGTCATCACGCGTCAGCCTAATCGCCATGGGGATCAGACGCGTATGCCGTACGCTCTGCGTATGACATACGCATCCCTTGCTCCGAACAGGAAATGGCTCACCCCGGCCCTCGCAGTTGTGGTCGTCGCCTTCTTGGCCATCTCGCTTCCGCCGTACTTCACCGGCGGGACGCGGGTGCCCGCGACGTTCCCGTTGCACTATCCGCTGCTGGTGAGTCATGTGATGTTCGCAAGCGTGGCGATGGTGACGGCGGTGGCGCAGATCTGGCCCGGACTGCGCGCGCGCCGACCCGCCCTGCACCGGCGGGTCGGGCGGGTCTACGTGTATGCGGCGATGCCCGCCGCGGCGTGCGCCGTGGTGATCGGGGCGGCCACACCCTTCGGGCCGTTTCTCGCCGTCGGCAATGTG
>JAVRPG010000499.1:0-5361 GCA_032162325.1 Mycobacterium sp.
CGGGAACCCATGGCGACTGGAAATCGTCGCAAACGCCTCATAGCAGATGCGGCCACACTCGGGCGCGTCAGCCGCCGTCGCGGGACGCAACTGTGGTTGAATCTCGGTCTCCTCGGCAACGTGTCCCGGCTTCGGCGGGAACCACACCAGCTCACCTGCGGTCTACATAAGCTACGGGTTTGGCTCATCTGCCTCGCCCGCTCACGTACACCATACCGAACTCGCCAGCGTGACAAGCTGGCGTCGACCACCTCGTTACGCCCGAAATGTGTTGCGGCGCACAGTCCTCACCGGTTCCGGGCGAATCTGATCTCACGGCCTGAATGCGTTCGGCTATCTCACCCTCGTAGAGCCAGCGCTCCGGAGGGGTCGCGTGGCGAAAACTGTGGGTGTGCCGCAAGCTGTGGTTGTGGCTCAGATCAGTGAGAGATAGTTGATCGAGGTGTTTCTGCAGCGGCTGATGACCCGCCACGCGGATCTGCCACCGGTTGAGGTGTCAGGTGTCGTTCACCGTGTACATGGGTTGTTTGAGCACAGCCGGACTAAAGTCATCGGCGCCACCATGCCCGGGTAGCCGCACCGTTGCGGCGCAACCCTCGCCTGACCACCCAGCCACGAAGAGCCGCTGGTCCGGGCTGGGTGGTCGCCGCCGCCGCGGGCCGACGGCATGACCTGTAAGGCGATCGTCGATGCGGTGCTCGGCGGGGATGCGACGGGGGCGTTCGGTGTGCGGTCCGCTGGCGTGATGTTCCCGGATGAGGCGCTGTTCTAGCGACGAGGTCCCGGTGCCGGCCGCCTCAACGCATGGTTGCTTCGATGATGGAGAACGGACTGGGGGTGGGCACAATGCGGTCGATGGTGAAGCCGCCGCTGTCAAGCAGGCTCACAAATTCCCCTGCCTCGCGCTCCCGACCGGTGAGCATGCACAGCATGGTCAGGTCGACCACCCTGAGCGGGTGCGGGGTGTCATCCGGCGGTATCACTCCTTCGACGATGATCAGTCGCGCCCCGGGATTCGCCGCGGTCGCGACCGTGTCCAGAATTCGACGCGCCGACTCGTCGTCCCAGTCGTGAAGGATGTAGCTGAGGATATAGATATCAGCTGCGGGCACTTCGGCAAAGAAGTCCCCGGCGATAATCTCGATCCGGTCGGTGAGACCCTCGCGGGCGATCAGGTCGCGGGCAGCCGGGACGATTTCAGGCAGGTCGAAAACAATGCCGCGCCGGTCGATCTCGTCCTTGATCAGAGTAACCAGGACACTTCCGTTCGCTCCGCCGATATCGGCGACGATATCGCCCTCCGGCAACGAGTAGTCAATGAACGTGCCGTTCCGCATCCCGGTGGTGATCTCGGCGAACGCCCCGTTCTGGACCTCGACGCGGTCGGAGCTCTCAACGATCCAGTCGAAGAAGGGCTTGCCCAGAAATCGGGTCGCGCCGCACTCCCCGGTCCGCACCGTGTTCGCCAACTCCGTGAACGGCTGGTAATGCGTCTCGACCCAATAGCGGGCCACATAGTAGGCGGACCCCGGGTTGTTGCGCGACAGCGTGGCGCCCAACGCGGTCGTCGCCACCGTGTCGCCGTCGGTAGTGAACACTCCCATCGGAGCTAAAGCCCGAACCAGCCGACGCAACGCGTCGGGATGCGCCGCGGCGCGAGCGGCCAGCTCCGCCAATGGCAAAGGCCCGGCGTCGAGCAACGTGGCGATGTCGAGCATGGCAACGGCGTACAGGGCCTGGGAGACCTGGAACCCTGCCAACATATCCACCATGGCCACCGTGGGCGGAGTTGCTATAGCCACGTTCGCCGACGTGTTCGGTGCGCCCTGCAAAGGCGTCGTCGATGTGCTGTTGGCAGATGAGGTGGTGTCCTCTGTGGTCACTTTTTCGCCTCGATGTTGTCGCGGGCCCGGTTTCACCGAGCGGCGGGCGGACAAAGGTGGATCCCTGGCGTTCATCACGGGAAGCTCAGGCGTCGAGAGACGACATCCTGGCTGCGCTGCCAGCATCGACTCGTCGAGCGCACGCCAGCATCTCACACTCAGTGCGGCGTCGTGCCGGTGTGCTGGTCCATTGATTGCCGCCGGGCGCCCTTGGGCTCGAATAGGTTTGACCCACTCACCATAGAGGCGAGTTGACGATTTTCAATGGAATCGATTGGGCCGAAGGACCTCTGTGGGGTCGTCCTGCAGCGTACGAAGCCGCGCTTGTCTCCGGCGCAGCGGCCTGAGCGTCAAGGCCGACGAAGCGTGATCGGCTCGCGACAGCAAGAAGCCGCTGGCAGATTTGTGCCAGCGGCTCTTGGGTGACGGTGCCGCCATAACGCCTCACGGCAAGTGGTCGCACGCGGCGACAGTTCTGAAGTGGTACCCGGGGTATGTCCCGACACCGTCGGCTCATCTAACCACATAGCGCCGCCTCGTATTCCGTGAATTCGAAGGACGACAACCGCGTTGCGGAGGGGGTTCTACCTGGCAGCTTGCGTACACACCGATGGAAGCACGTCCGGTGACTGTGCGGCGGCTCCACGCGGATTCGAGGATGGTGCACCGTTGTCCTGGACTCCGTACAACGGGTAGGAGATGACCCAAAACGGCGCTCGCTTGTACCGCATCGAACGCCACGACCCGCGTTCGAAGGTCGTCGTAAAACCATCTCGCTAGGCCATTAATCCCCTCATTGCTGGATGGTGACGCCTCCGAACGGACTGCATAACGTCGGAGTCGTGTCCGACTTGGTTCGCGTTCCTCCACGCCACACCTACGCGAACAGCACCTGTGATGGCAGTGCCGCGATTTCGCGCCGGCGGGGACGTCGCTCTGTTGCGAGATCGGCAACTCGGCGGCGCTGTGTCCTTCCGTCACGGGCGGTGATCCCTCTGTGATACGAAAGATGTTGATTTACAGCGGTTTCAAACGGTAGCGACCTAAGCCTCGTCGAGCGACGTCGCACTAACGAAGGAAGGACACATCATGACCACCCATCTCACCGAATCGGTCTATGGCGAAAGCTGGGGCCCACAACGCTCCCGCACCGTCGAATGGTGCGACCCAGGCCCGAGCACCGCTCAAGGAATGTCGATGGCAGGCATCGACTACTTGCAGGCAATGATGGACCACCAGCTTCCGCCGCCACCCATTGCGGGATTGATGCAGATCGACGTGATTGCACTTGAGCCTGGCCATGTGACTATGACCTGTACGCCGGATGAATCAATGTACAACGCGACCGGCACTATCCATGGCGGCGTTGTGTGCACTCTGCTGGACACCGTCGCCTGCTGCGCGTTGCTGAGCACCCTGCCGCAGGGCAAGGGGTTGACCTCCGTCGAGATCAAGGTGAACTACCTCAAGGCAATCCACCCCAGCGGTGGCCTGCTCAGTGCAACAGGCACAGTGGTCAAAGCCGGATCCCGGGTGGGTTTCGCCGAGGGCGTCGTGACCAACGCCAATGGCGCAGTGGTGGCGACTGCGTCAAGCACCCTGCTGGTATCTGATTTCTAGACAATCGGCACCCGTAACTGATCCACCGGAAGAGCAAATGATCACCGATACCGACTTCGCCGAACGCGCTAGCCGCCATCAACACGAGTTGCTCATTAAGCAGAACGTAGCGTCATGATCGGATAGCGGACCGCTGAAATCACATGGGCGGAGCACACGCTGTGACTACTTTCAGCGGCCACGTGGATGAGCAGGGTGTGTGCACGGAGCATCCATGCAGCGCTACACCACGCCTACCGATACTTTGCGGGTTCAGCGTTCTGCTTGTGCCTGCGGCCGGGCCAGCACTCTTCTTCGCGCTGGTCGCGACGGGTATGCGTTACGGAGTACTCGTCGGTCTGCTTCTCGTCCAAGCGGCATTGTTGCTCGAAGCACTTGCCCTACAACGGCGGTGGCGCGATCCGTCGTCACACCGAGCCGAGACGGCTGCAGACGTTCCGCCCGGCGCGGTGACCGAAGAGTTGGCATATGTGTCATTCGCCAAGGTGATGGGACCATCGGTTCGCCAGGGGGTAGGGACCACCTGTTCGGCTCAGGGTGCATGATCTGGCGTCTTCGGGGCGGTGTCAACTGAGGGTTTCTGGCGGCGACGGTAGGACTGTCCTTCGATGACGAGTTCGTGGGCGGTGGAGGTGAGCCGATCGACGGCGGATTGGGCCAGCAACGGGTCGGTCATGATGGCCAGCCATTCGTCGGGGTCGCGGTTGGAGGTCAGCACGGTGGAGGCTTTGTGGTGGCGGGCGACGACGAGTTCGTAGAAGTCGGCGGTCGCGGTGGCGTCCATGGGCTGCAGCGCGAAGTCGTCGATGATCAGCAATTGGACTTGAGCCAGTCGCCGCATCTCGGCTTCGGTGCTGTTGTCGAGCCGGGATGCTTTGAGCTGCTTGAACATTGCATCGCCTCGTAGCATCAGGGTGGGGATGCGGCGGCGCACGGCGATGTGGCCGAGGGCGGTGGCTAGATGTGTCTTTCCCACCCCGACGGCTCCCAGCAGCAGGGCCCCGTGCGGGCCGTCGAGGAACCGCAGGCTGGTCAGGTCGGCCCATAGGGTGCGGTCGTAGCGCACCGCGGCGGATTCGTCCCAGGTCTCCAGGTGCATGGCCGGGTCCAGGCCAGCGTCGCGGGCGCGCCGCGCCGCTGAACTGGTGTTGCGGCGAGTGGCCTCATCGGCCAACACGAGTTCGAGGAACGCCGCGTGGGACAGGTGTCGTTGGCGGGCCAGGATGAGCCGCTCGGGCAGGGTGTCGAGCATGCGCCCGAGTTTGAGTTGCCGCATCACGTGTTTGAGGTCAGCCGAGACCGGGTCGGTGACAACGTTTTTGGCGGATTTGGTGGGTTTGGTCATCTGGACCCCTCCTGCCCGGAGTCGTCGAGGGCGCCGCCGTCGATGACGGTCATCCACTCCGGCTTGGCCGGCTTGGGTGAGCTGGTGCGGTATTCGCGGGGGTCGCGGGCGAACCGTCCCGGCGCCAACCCGGACGCGGCCCTCGGTGGCGGCGCCTCGGCGTTCTCGGTGGCCTTCTCCAGCATGGCCGCGATCTTGGACACCGAGACGACGTCGAGGTCCAGGGCACGCCCGCAGGCGGTATCCACCGGCGCGGCGCCGTAACGTTTGACCAACCCCAACAGCCGATACACCTGACGCATCCGCGTCCACGGCAACTGGTGATCCAGCAGCCGCTCGGCATAGATGCCGACGTTGGCCCCATGCCCGGTGGCCGTGGCGATCAGCCGGGCCAGATCGCGCATGGCGTAGGCGGTCTTCTCAGCCGGCAGATCGACGGGATCGGTGCTGCGCCCGCCCGGGGGTTGGCGCGGGTGGGTCTTGACCAGCTGCCCACGGTGAAACATCTTCACC
>JAVRPG010000500.1:0-4858 GCA_032162325.1 Mycobacterium sp.
TGCGCTGCTATTGGGCGCAGCGGCCACGACCGCACGTGTGTAGGCGCGTCCTTCGGACGCTTACGCGCCCGCGACCGACGCATAGCCGATCGCTCCGGCCCAGCGGCCGGCGCCGGACCGATGCGGAACCCGTTACCCGTCAGCACACTACAACCGTAGAAGTGACCACTGACAATCCAGACCCACGCGCACCTGCTCGGGCTACAGGCTCGCGATCGCGATCGCGGCGCTGGTGCGGCGGCTCACAGGCCACACTGCCCTATGCCGTGCGCCATGAGTTCACCGGCCGCCTATTGCCACTCTGGGCTCCCGCGCGCGGCCTCGACAGAAACCGGATGAGACAACTCTTCAGTCGGGGGTTGCGGGCTTAGAAAGTTACGCTGGTCAGCAATGACCGAAACTACTCCGGGCGTCCCCCTGGGCGCCTGGCTGGCCGAGCTTGATGACGAGCCGCTGATTCGGCTGCTGGAGCTGCGGCCCGACCTGACACAACCGCCACCGGGCACGATCGCGGCGCTGGCGGCGCGGGCCCAGGCCCGCCAATCGGTCAAGGCCGCCACCGATGAGCTCGACTTCCTGCGGCTCGCGGTGCTCGACGCGCTGCTCGTCCTGCACGCGGACACCACGGCCGTCCCGCTGGCCAAGCTGCTGGCACTGACCGGCGACCGGGCGGGCGAGGACACCGTCACCGCCGCCGTCGACGACTTGCGGGAGCGCGCGCTGGTATGGGGCGACGCCACCGTGCGGGTGGCAGCCGAAGCAGCGGCCGGGCTGCCTTGGTACCCGGGTCAGGCCATCGTCGAGGACACCGAGCCGACGGACATCGCGGCCCGGCTGGAGGCGCTCGACTCGGCCCAGCTCGAGCTGCTGCAAAGGCTGCTGGAGGGTTCGCCGATGGGCCGGACTCGCGACGCCGCACCGGGCACCCCGCCGGACCGGCCGGTGCAGCGGCTGCTCGCGGCCGGCCTGCTGCGTCAGGTGGACGCCGAAACCGTGATCCTGCCCCGGCTGGTCGGTCAGGTGATGCGCGGCGAGCTGCCCGGACCGGTGCAGCTGACCCAACCCGACCCGGCGGTGTCGACCACCACCGTCGCCGATGTCGACGCCGTGGCCGCCGGGGCGGTGATCGACCTGCTGCGTGAGGTCGAGCTGGTGCTCGAAACCCTCAGCGCCACACCGGTTCCCGAGCTCCGCAGCGGCGGCCTGGGCGTGCGCGACGCCAAGCGGCTGACCAAGCTCACCGGCATCGACGAGGGCCGGCTCGGCCTGATCCTCGAGGTGTCGGCGGCGGCGGGGCTGATCGCGGCGGGGCTGCCCGAACCTGACCCGCACGACGGCGTCGGCCCGTACTGGGCGCCGACGGTGGCCGCCGACCGGTTCGTCGATTCTCCAACGGCGTCCAAATGGCACCTGCTGGCGTCGACCTGGCTGGACCTGCCCGGCAGGCCGAGCCTGATCGGTAGCCGCGGACCCGACGGCAAACCCTATGCGGCACTGTCGGATTCGCTCTTCTCAACGGCGGCGCCGCTGGACCGGCGATTGCTGCTGGACGTGCTGGCCGACCTGCCCGCGGGGTCGGGCGTCAACGCCATCTCGGCGTCACGCGCGATGATCTGGCGGCGACCTCGGTGGGCGGTGCGCCTGCAGCCCGATCCCGTCGGCGACCTGCTGACCGAGGCGCACGCACTGGGTGTGGTGGGCCGCGGCGCGATCGCCTCGGCGGCGCGCAAGATGCTCGCGGGCGGCCCGGCGGACGATGTCGTCGCCGCGATGGACAAGGTGCTCCCCGAAGCCATCGACCACTTCCTGCTGCAGGCCGACCTGACGGTCATCGTGCCCGGGCCCTTGCAACGCGACCTGGCCGAGCAACTGGGTGCTGTGGCGAACGTGGAATCCGCGGGCGCGGCGATGGTGTACCGCATCAGCGAAGCCTCGATCCGGCGCGCCCTCGACACCGGGCGCACCGCAAGCGAACTCCATGCGTTGTTCAACCGACACTCGAAAACGCCTGTGCCGCAAGGACTGACGTATCTGATCGATGACGTCGCACGCCGGCATGGGCAGCTGCGCGTAGGGATGGCTCAGTCGTTCGTCCGGTGCGAGGATGCGGCACTGCTGGCCCAGGCCGTTGCATCGCCCGCCGTCGAGCAGCTGGAGATGCGCCTGCTCGCGCCGACCGTGGCGGTGTCCCAGGCGCCGATCTCCGAAGTGCTCTCCGCGCTGCGCGACGCCGGTTTCGCGCCGGCGGCCGAGGATTCCACCGGCGCGATCGTCGACATCCGCGCGCGCGGCGCCAGGGTGCCCGCGCCGCCGCGACGCCGCGCCTATCGGCCCACGCCGACGCCCACCAGCCAGACGCTGGGCGCGATCGTCGCTGTGCTGCGCAAGGTGGCGGCGACACCGTTCTCCAGCTTGCGGCTCGACCCAACCGTCGCGATCTCGCAGCTGCAGGAGGCCGCGCACCTGCAGTCGTCGGTGGTGATCGGATACGTCGATCCGGCCGGGGTGGCCACGCAGCGGGTGGTGGCTCCGATCAACGTCCGCGGCGGCCAGCTGACGGCGTACGATCCGGCGTCCGGCCGGGTCCGCGAATTCGCCATCCATCGCGTCACGTCGGTGGTGGCCGCGGACTCCGGCTAGATCACCGGCCTACCAGCTGCGACAGACAGCGAATTCACAGGACCGTTGGTGAATATGTCCGTGTGACAATGGCGTTAATGGCGGCGGCGGGGGCACAAGCGCCGGGGCACCGCGGTCTGTCGCTCTTGCACGGATGGCTGCCGCCGACGGTGCAGGCCGTGGCGGCCGTGGTCCTCGTGGTGGCAATCGGATGGCGTTCGCGACGGTGGCGACTGGTGTGGCTGCCGGTGGCGATCGTCGTCGGCCTGATCCTGGCGGCATGGACCCACTGGTATATCGATTCGCAGGGCATGGCGGGAGATCCCGCGCCGTCGTCGCTGTGGCTGTGGGTGGGCCTCACCGGCCTTGCACTCGCGGCTGCGGTGCTGGGTTGGCGCGGCAGCCGGTGGCGGCGCCGGGCGGTGTCGCTGGTCGCGGTGCCGCTGTGCCTGCTCAGCGCGGGCGTGGCGCTGAACCTGTGGGTCGGCTACTTCCCCACGGTTCAGGCCGCCTGGAACGAGTTGACCGCGGGCCCACTGCCCGACGAGACCGATCTGCCCACCGTCATGGCCATGCGGGGCAAGGGCGTTCCGGCGCACGGGGCGCTCGTCCCTGTGACCATTCCCGACGACGCATCGCAGTTCAAACACCGCACCGAGCTGGTGTATCTCCCGCCGGTGTGGTTCGCCAATCCTGCGCCCAAGCTGCCGGTGGTCATGATGATCGCCGGCGAATTCAACACCCCATCGGACTGGCCGCGCACCGGAAACGCCATCGCCACCATCGACAACTTCGCCGCCGCGCACGGCGGTAACGCGCCGGTGTTCGTCTTCGTCGACGTCGGCGGGTCGTTCAACAACGACACCGAATGCGTCAACGGGCCCCGCGGCAACGTCGCCGACCACCTAACCAAGGACGTGCCGCCGTACGTCACGAGCACCTTTGGCGTCAACAGCGCCAACTGGGGGGTCCTGGGCTGGTCGATGGGTGGCACGTGCGCGGTGGACCTGACCGTGATGCATCCGGAGTTGTTCAGCACATTCGTCGACATCGCAGGGGACATGGGGCCCAATGCCGGCACGAGGGAGCAGACGATCGCCCGGATCTACGGCGGTGACGCTGCCGCCTGGGCGACCTACGACCCCACGACGGTGATCGACAAGCACGGTCCCTACCGGGGCGTCTCGGGGTGGTTCGCGATCTCCTCCGATGGCCCGACCCAGCGGAAGGGCGGCTACGGCAACCCCGACGCGGTCGGCTTGGGCGGCCAGGACGCCGCGGGCAACCCCGGCGACCAGACCGAGGCCGCCAACTCGCTGTGCCCGCTGGGCCGCGCCAACGGCATCAGCTGTGCAGTGATCGCCACACCGGGCAAGCACGACTGGCCGTTCGCGATGGACGTGTTCACCTCGTCATTGCCCTGGCTGGCAGGCCAGATCGGCACGCCGGGCGTCCCGAAGATTCCGCTACCCGGTGGCGGCGCGCCGGGACCGGCGGGCGCTCCGCTGCAGGCCGCGACCCACTGAAACACCGGGGCCTCACGAGAACTCGAACCAGCCTCGCACCATGCCCGTACCGTACGCATAGCCTCCGACAGGACTGGGGCTCCGTGCAGGTTGACCTGCACGATTCCGACCAAGCGCGGTCGCCTGTCCGCCAGCCCGGATAATGGACAGAATGACCGACGGCCCCCTGATCGTGCAGTCCGACAAGACGGTGCTACTCGAAGTCGACCACGAGCTGGCCGGTGCGGCGCGCGCCGCGATCGCCCCGTTCGCCGAACTGGAGCGCGCGCCCGAACACATCCACACCTACCGCATCACCCCGCTGGCGCTGTGGAACGCCCGCGCGGCCGGCCACGACGCCGAACAGGTGGTCGACGCGCTGGTGTCGTTCTCGCGCTACGCCGTGCCGCAGCCGCTGCTGGTCGACATCGTCGATGTGATGGCCCGCTACGGGCGGCTGCAGCTGGTGAAGAGTCCCGTTCACGGCCTGACCCTGGTCAGCCTCGACCGCGCGGTGCTCGAAGAAGTGCTGCGCCACAAGAAGATCGCGCCGATGCTCGGCGCCCGCATCGACGACGACACCGTCATCGTGCACAACAGCGAGCGTGGCCGCGTCAAGCAGATGCTGCTCAAAATCGGTTGGCCCGCAGAGGATTTGGCCGGCTACGTCGACGGCGAGAAACACCCGATCAGCCTCGATCAGGCGAACTGGCATCTGCGCGACTACCAGGAGA
>JAVRPG010000501.1:0-2804 GCA_032162325.1 Mycobacterium sp.
GACCGGCTGGCGTGGCTCAAACCGCAGCTGGCCCTATACATCGGGGGCATGGGCGCCAAGGGCCGCAACTTCTACCACAACCTCGCGACCCGCTACGGGTTCGGCGAGGTGGCGGACCGGATCCAAGAGCTGTATCTGAGCGGCCGCAAGAACGACGCGATCGCTGCGGTGCCTGACGAGCTGGTGCGGTCGATCTCGCTGATCGGACCGCGCGGGTTTATCGCCGAACGCGTGGCGGCCTTCGCCGATGTCGGTGTGACAACACTATTGGCGACGCCGTTGAGTAACGACCGGCATGAATCAGTGCGCTATGTCGAGCAGTTGCGCGAACTGCTGCCCAGCTGAGCGATCGCATCACTGCCCGGCCTGAGGTAGTTCATCCTCGGCGATCTCACACGGCGTTGATCCGCGGGGCTGCGATTCGGCCGCCGATGTGGACTGGTCAGCTGGCGGCGGCGCAGCTGGCGGCGGTGTGTCGATCGGTGGTGCCGCACCCTGCTGCGTGGCCGGCTCGTCGACGGCGTCAGCTGCCGGTTGCGCGCTCTCGGCGGGCTTTTCGGCGGTGTCTTCATCGGTAGTGGCCGGTTCGGCCTTATCGTCCGGGCCTTCGTCGACGGTGTCGTCCGCGTCTTCGGTGTCGTCATCATCGTCTGGGTTGTCGACGGCATCGTCGGCGAGCGGATCGTCGGCTTCGAAGGGTTCGTCCATCAGCGGATCGCCGGACCCGGACGGATCGCTGAACCCGTCAGCCAACGAACCCAGCAGACCGCCAATACCGTCGACAATCTTGCCGACGACGCCGCCGATACTGCCACCAAGACTGCCCAGACTGCCTGCGCCGGTGGACAACCCGCCGGCATCGCCGGGCAGAGTCGCCAATTCCGGAGGCACGGAAGAGCCATTGTCGAGCCCGTCTGTCGAAAGTGCCTGCGGCGCTTCGGCTGTCGGTGGTGACGGGGCCGACGCCGCAGCGGGCATCGTGGGCACAGGGTCGGCAGGCAGTGGCATCGGCGGCATGGCCGGCGCGGGCGGACTTGGGCTGAGCGGCTCATCGAATACCGGTTGCCAACTCGGGCCCAGATCGCCCGGAACCTCGAAACACACCTCGGGCACGGAGGTCAACGCGTGGATGGCCGCGTCGTACGACGCCGCCACCGATGCCGCGGCCGAGCGCATGGCGTTAAGCCAGTCGGCGCGAATATCGTTGTCCACGTACGGAGTAATCTGCTGGCGGACCAGCTCTTCGGCCGCTGATCGGTCGCCCACCCCCGCCGTGACCGTGTGTGCGGCGGCTAACCACGCTGACCGCTCCGCCAGGCGACGTTCATCGATCGCGACTGCGGTCGCGACCTTGCCGTCGACCGACTGCCACACGTTGTCCCGCAGCGCGGCACAGCCATCGGCGGCCGCGCGGACATGTGCGGCCACCTCTGCCGCGGCGTCGCAGTGGCGCTGCAGAAACCGCGTCGCCGAGTCAGCACCCGGCCCTCCCCAGGCCGCCACGAGCTCGGTTACCTGCGCACGTTGCACCCACAGCGCCTCCTCGACCGCGTTGACCGCGGCGCGAAGCTCGGCGATGTCGCCGTCGAGCACCCTTAGGTCGAGTCCGGCTTCGCTTTCATACCAGCCCGCGACCTGTGAACCGTGCGCGGTGAGGTCGGGATGCTGATAGCCGAGCGCATGGCATGCCTGCACGTAGGTCTGCGTGTGCTCGACGGCAGGCTGGCCCTCGGCCAGCCGAGCCGCCACATCGAACCGATCCGCCATGTTTCAGCCGATCCGCGCGCCGGCGTGTTGGTCGGCCTCGGCGTAGCGGTCGGCGCTGGCCCGCAGCGCGGTGGCAGCCTCCACAGTGGCCCTCGCCCATTGCGCAAGCTCACCGCTCAATCGATGCAGCGCGAGCCGCAGCGCATCGCCGTGACCGATGTACGCGTGCCCGGCGGTGGCCCCGTCGAAGGCCAACCTTCCAAAGTGAGTGCGCACCGCGCCGTCGATGAGATGCGCGGCGTCGTCAAACCGGTTCGCGACCGCGTGCACCGCCGTAGCGTCGACGAACGTGTCTCGTTGTCCCATAACGGGTTCGACGCAACACGCCGGGCGAAGGTTCCGCGCTCAGTGCTGGGCGCGCACCGTCTCGGCTACGTGGGTGGCGAGCCGATGGGCGATGCGCTCGTCATCGGCTTCCACCATGACTCGGATCATCTGTTCGGTTCCGGAGGGGCGCAACAGGATTCGCCCTGTGTCGCCGAGCTCGTCTTCGGCCTGCTGAACCGCGGTGCGAACCGAGGGCGCGGCGACGGCGGCGGCCTTGTCGGCGACCCCGACGTTGATCAGCACCTGCGGCAAGGTGTGCATCGCGGAAGACAGGCCGGCCAGCGATGCACCGGTCTGCGCCATTCGCGACATCAGCCGCAGGCCGGTGAGAATGCCGTCGCCGGTGGTGGCCAACGTGGGCAGCACGATGTGGCCGGATTGCTCGCCGCCGAGGCTGTAGTCACCGGATCGCAGCTCTTCCAACACATACCGGTCACCGACGCCGGTGGTACGGACGGTGACACCGGCCGCACGCATGGCCAGGTGCAGCCCGAGATTGCTCATCACGGTCGCCACCAGGGTGTTGCCGGCCAGCTCACCGGTCTCCTGCATCGCCAGCGCCAGGACCACCATGATGGCGTCGCCGTCGACGAGGTCACCGTTGGCGTCGATAGCCAGGCAGCGGTCGGCGTCGCCGTCGTGCGCCAATCCCAGGTCGGCACGGTGAGTGAGGACCGCCGTACGCAGCGGATCCAGATGAGTCGACCCGC
>JAVRPG010000502.1:0-7241 GCA_032162325.1 Mycobacterium sp.
CCGCCGGAATCGCCAACGCGCGCGGACGAGCGGGCCTGATCGACTACCTGGACAAGCTCGGCTTCTCGGCCGGCGAGATGGTCGAGGCCGAGCGGGCCGGTCGCCTGTTCGGGCTCGCCGGCGACGCGCTTCAGCGTTCCGGCCGGCCGATCTATAGCCTGCGGACGGCTGCCGATGTGCTCGGCGTGCCTATCGACGACATCGCAACAGCGTGGGCCGTGCTCGGCCTGACCGTCGCCAGCCCCGATGAGGTCGCCCTGAGCGAGGCCGACGTCGACGGCCTGGCGACGTGGGTCGCGTTGAGGAAGGTGATGAGCGACGACGGCGCGTTCGGGTTGCTGCGGGTCCTCGGCGCGGCCATGGCCCGACTGGCGGAGGCCGAGGCGGCGGTTGTCCGCGCCCGCTCGCCCGATCTCCAGATAACGCACAGCCATGACGAACTCATCACCGCGCAGGCGTACCGCGGCGTTGCGGAGTTCGTTCCCCGCATCGGAGCGATGATCGATGCTGTTCACCGCCATCACTTGAGCAGCGCCCGAACCCACTTCGAGGGCGTCATGCGCGACACGTCTGCGAGCGTGGTTTGCGGCATCGGTTTCGCGGATCTGTCGGGTTTCACCGCGCTGACACAGCTGCTGACACCTGAGGAGTTGTCGTTACTGCTCAACGAGTTCAACGCCACCGTCAGCGACGTGGTGCACGCCGACGGCGGTCGGGTGGTGAAGTTCATCGGCGACGAGGTGATGTGGGTGAGTTCGACGTCGGAACAGCTGGCGAAGGCGGCGGTGGATCTGGTCGATCACCCAAAGGCGCGCGAGGCGCAACTCCAGGTTCGCGCCGGCTTGGCCTACGGCCAGGTGCTGGCCATCAACGGCGACTACTTCGGCAATACGGTCAACCTTGCAGCCCGGCTCGTCGCCGCCGCGGCGCCCGGGCAGATACTTGCCACCTCGGCGGTCCGCGACGAACTGCCCGAGTGGCCCGCGGTCGTCCAGGATCCGTTGACACTCAAGGGGTTCGAGGCACCAGTGACGGCCTACGACATGAGCCGCGGCGGCGGGTAGCTAGGCTGGATGCTCGTGAGCACCGCAAACGCCGGTTACCAGGCCCCCACCGTCACCATCGCGTCATCACTGCCCAAGCGTGCCGGCGACGCCGTGCTGGTCGTTCCCGTGATCAGCGGGCAGGACGAGGACGCGACGGCGACCGTCGTCGCCAACCCGTTCCTCGACGCCGAGGCCCTCGGCGAGATCGAGGTCGCACTGTCGGCGCTCGGGGCCAAGGGCGGCACCGACCAGCTCACCAGCGTGGTCGCACCGTCGCTCCCGGTGGCCAGTGTCCTTACCGTCGGGCTCGGCAAGGACCGCGACGAGTGGCCGGCCGACGTGATCCGCCGGGCGGCGGGGGTGGCCGCGCGGTCGCTCAACGGCACCGCGGCAGTGATCACCACGCTGTCGGACCTCGACCTGAGCGCGGCGATCGAGGGGCTGATCCTCGGTGCCTACCGGTTCACCGACTTCCGCAGCTCCAAGACCGCACCCAAGGACGACGGTCTGCGCAAGATCACGGTGCTGGCAGCCGACACCAAGGCCAAGACCAAGGCGGCGGCCGAGCGCGCGGCGGCGATCGCGACTGCGGTGGCCATCGCGCGTGATCTGGTCAACACCCCGCCCAGTCACCTGTATCCGGCCGAATTCGCCAAGCGCGCAAAGGCTTTGGGTGAGGCGACGGGCCTCGAGGTCGAGGTGCTCGATGACAAGGCGCTGGCCAAGGACGGCTACGGCGGCGTGATCGGCGTCGGCAAGGGTTCGTCGCGCCCGCCCCGGCTGGTCCGGCTGGCGCACCGCGGGGCCAAGAATAAGCTGCGCACGCGAGGAGCAGGAACAGGCAAGGCCAAGAAGGTCGCGCTGGTCGGCAAGGGCATCACGTTCGACACCGGCGGCATCTCCATCAAGCCGGCGGCCAACATGCACCACATGACCTCCGACATGGGCGGTGCCGCCGCCGTCATCGCCACCGTGGTCCTTGCCGCCAAGCAACAGTTGCCGATCGACGTGATCGCCACCGTGCCGATGGCCGAGAACATGCCGTCGTCCACCGCGCAGCGGCCCGGCGACGTGCTCACCCAGTACGGCGGCATCACCGTCGAGGTGCTCAACACCGACGCGGAGGGCCGGTTGATCCTGGCCGACGCGATCGTGCGGGCCTGCGAAGACGGGCCCGATTACCTGATCGAAACCTCGACGCTGACCGGCGCGCAGACGGTGGCACTTGGCGCGCGCACACCAGGGGTGATGGGCAGCGACGAGTTCCGCGACCGGGTCGCCGAGATCTCCCAGGCCGAGGGAGAGAACGGCTGGCCGATGCCGCTACCGGAGGAACTGAAGGACGACCTGAAGTCGACGGTGGCCGATCTGGCCAACGTCAGCGGCTCGCGCTACGCAGGCATGCTGGTCGCTGGCACGTACCTGCGGGAGTTCGTCGCGGACGGGGTGCAATGGGCGCACATCGACATCGCGGGCCCGGCCTACAACACCGGCGGTCCGTGGGGCTACACCGGCAAGGGCGGCACGGGTGTGCCCACCCGCACGATGTTCGCCGTGCTCGAAGACATCTCCGAGAACGGCTAGAGCACCTTTCCGCGCGCCGCGCTGCGCATCGCCTGCGGCAGCAAGTGCGCGACGCCGTAGACGAAATACGCCTCCGGCGTCACGGGCCGGATTGGCTTGTTCTTCTTGACGGCCGACACAATCGCCTTGGCCACTTTCTCCGGGCCGTAGCGGCGCGCGGCGAACGCCTTCTCGATCTGCGCGCGACGCGCCTCCACCTTCGCTTGCTTCCCGGCAGGCACGTCGAAGCGGGTGGTGTGCACGATGTTCGTGTCGATCACACCGGGGCACACCGTGGTGAGCCCCACTCCCGCGTGGTCCAGTTCGGCGCGCAGGCAGTCACCGAACATGAACACCGCGGCCTTGCTGGTGGAGTAGGCGTTCATCGATTGCTGTGGCGAGTACGCGGCCATCGACGCCACGTTGACGATGTGCCCGCCGGTGCCGCGATCGACGAGACGGCGGCCGAATGACCTGCAGCAGTTGACAACTCCGCCGAAGTTGATGTCGAGCACCCTGTCGAACTCCTCGCGTGGCGTATCGAGGAACAGCCCGGCCTGACCGACGCCGGCATTGTTCACCACGATGTCCGGCACGCCGTGTGTGGCGCTGACCTCCTCGGCGAACCGCTCAACGGCGTCGGCGTCCGCGACGTCCAATGTATAGGCGTGCGCGACGCCACCGCGGGCGACGATCTGCGCGGCGGTGTCCTTGACCGTGGCCTCGTCGACATCGCTGATCACCACTTCGGCGCCCTGGCGGGCGAACGCCAGCGCGGTCTCGCGGCCGATGCCGCTGCCCGCTCCGGTCACCGAAACCAGTGTGTCGCCGAAGTATTCACGCGGACGGCCGACCTGTGCGCGCAGCAGCGCCCGGCTCGCCGGTTTGCCTTCGAGGTGGTGGACGAGTTCGCGTACCGATTGCGCGATAGTCGGCGCGTGCGACATCGGCGACCAGTGGCCCGCCTTGATGTCGCGGCGCCACAACCGCGGCACCCAATTCTTGGTGTCGTCGTAGACGTAGGGCCGCACGAATGGGTCGCTGGTGTTGACGATGAGCTGCACGGGCACGTCGACGTAGTGGTCGGCCCTGGCCGAACCCAGACTGCGGAAGTAGTTGGCGCCGTAAACCTTCAGACTGTTGGCGGCATCCGTCTTGTAGGTGTCTGAGTGGTGCAGTTTGTCCGCCGGGATTCCGTCCCGCACCACGAGCGAGCGCCGCAGGGCCCCAGCAAGGAAACGGCGCACGACGAATGGCGCCACCACAGGGATCGAGAAGAACCCCATGTAGGAGAAGGAGAGGAACTGGCTCAGCGCACGCAGGAACTGCTTCGGACGGTACGGCCGCTTGAGACTGCTGATGATGAAGCGGTTGAGGTGGTCGGCGCTGGGGCCGGACACCGACGTGAACGAGGCGACGTGGTCGCTCGCGTCAGGACGGGACAGGTATTCCCACATGCCCGCCGATCCCCAGTCGTGCGCCAGCACGTGGACCGGCTCGCCGGGAGCGACGGCGTCGATTACCGCGGCGAAGTCGTCGGCATAACACGACATCGTGTACGCCGAAACCGGTTTGGGCACAGAGGTTTTGCCGACTCCGCGGTTGTCGTAGCGAATAAGCCGGAATCGGTCGGCCAGCAATGGGACAACGCCGTCCCATACAACATGCGAATCGGGCCAGCCGTGCACCATGACCAGCGTGGGGCCGTCGGGGTTGCCCTCCTCGTAGACCGCAACGCGGACCCCGCCGCTGCTGTCGACGGTTCGCTCGGTGATCTCGGACATGACACCTCCGCGCAATTAGTGGGACCGCTGGTACCGTATCAGCGCTCCTCGAGCTCCTCGCGAAGGGCGCGTTCACGTTCGATCCGCCGACGCGCGTCGTAGTCCCGCATCCGCTGCGGGTAACCGACCTTCTGCACGTCGTAGACCGGGATCTTGAGCCGTTCGCTCAGCCGCCGGGCGCCTGCATAGCCCCCGGCCCGGCGGCGGGTCCACTCTCCGTCGGCGGCGACCAGGACGACCGTGACGTCGGTAACCGTGGTTTTCGGCTCCACGAACGCCTCCACACCGGTGTGCTCGGCCACCCATTGATTCAGATAGTGCAGATCGGCCGCGGGATCATGGCCGTCGGCGCCACGCGCCTTTCGGCCAACCCGAAACCTGTCGAACAGTCCCACCTGGGCCCGGCTCCTTCTCTCTTACCGCTATCGATAGTGCCAGAGCCGCGAGTCCCTGAGTCTGCGGCCAACTGCGCGAGCGGACGTGACAGGATGGGAACCGACATTTGACCACCTGCGACTGATCGTTCGAGGGAGCCCACGCACATGGCCATCTCCGTCCAGATGCCCGCACTCGGTGAGAGCGTCACAGAGGGGACCGTCACCCGCTGGCTCAAGCAAGAGGGCGACACGGTGGAGCAGGATGAGCCGTTACTGGAGGTCTCGACCGACAAGGTCGACACCGAGATCCCATCCCCGGCCGCGGGTGTGCTGACGAAGATCGTCGCTCAGGAAGACGACACCGTTGAGGTGGGCGGCGAGCTGGCGGTGATCGGCGACGCCAGCGAGGCGCCTGCCGCCGAAGCGCCGCCGGCCGTGGAGGAAAAGGCCGCCGAAACGCCACCGGTTGAAGAGAAGCCCGCCGACGAGCCCGCCGCGCAGCCCGAACCGGCCAAGCCCGCAGCGGCCGCGCCGGCGTCCGGGGGAGGCCAGGCCACCGCGGTGAAGATGCCCGAGCTGGGCGAGTCGGTCACCGAAGGCACGGTGACGCGGTGGCTGAAGAAGGTCGGCGACTCTGTCGAGGTCGACGAGCCGCTGGTCGAGGTGTCCACCGACAAGGTCGACACCGAGATCCCTTCACCGGTGGCCGGCACGCTGCTGTCCATCACCGCCGAGGAGGACGACACGGTCGCCGTCGGCGGCGAGCTGGCCAAGATCGGCGAGGCAGGCGCCGCGGCAGCCGAAGCGCCCCAACCGAAGCCGGAGCCCAAACCCGAACTCAAGCCCGAGCCCGAGCCCGAGCCAAAGCCAGAACCCGAGCCGCAGCCGGTCGCCGAGGCCAGGCCCGAACCCAAACCAGAGCCGAAGCCTGAGCCGGCACCCGCCGCAGTCGCGCCGTCCAGTGACGGGGGTCCGTACGTGACCCCGCTGGTGCGAAAACTGGCCACCGAGAACAACGTTGACCTGGCGGCGGTCAAGGGCACCGGTGTCGGCGGACGGATCCGCAAGCAGGACGTGCTAGCCGCTGCGGAAGCCAAGAAGGCCCCGGCTGCACCGGCGCCCGTGGCCCCTGCCAAACCGGCGGCCGCCGCCCCGACCCCCGCGCCCGAGCTGGCACACCTGCGCGGCACCACGCAGAAGGCCAGCCGGATCCGTCAGATCACCGCGAAGAAGACGCGCGAATCCCTGCAGGCCACAGCGCAATTGACGCAAACCCACGAGGTCGACATGACCAAGATCGTGGCGTTGCGGGCGCGGGCGAAGGGGCAATTCGCCGAACGCGAGGGCGTCAACCTGACCTATCTGCCGTTCATCGCCCGAGCGGTGATCGACGCGCTGAAGATCCATCCGAACGTCAACGCCAGCTACAACGAGGAAACCAAGGAGATCACCTACTACGACGCCGAGCATCTGGGCATCGCGGTCGACACCGACCAGGGTCTGCTCTCCCCGGTGATCCACAATGCGGGCGACCTGTCGCTTGGCGGTCTGGCTCGGGCGATCGCCGACATCGCAGCGCGCGCCCGGTCGGGCAACCTCAAGCCCGACGAGCTGTCCGGCGGCACGTTCACGATCACCAACATCGGCAGCCAGGGCGCGCTGTTCGACACTCCGATCCTGGTGCCGCCGCAGGCGGCGATGCTGGGCACCGGAGCGATCGTCAAGCGACCCCGGGTGATCGCCGACGAGAACGGCAACGAGTCGATCGGCATCAGGTCGGTCAGCTATCTGCCACTGACCTACGATCACCGGCTGATCGACGGCGCCGACGCCGGCCGTTTCCTGACAACCATCAAGCGGCGGCTCGAAGACGGCGCGTTCGAGGCCGACCTGGGACTGTAGACAACCGTGGCCAACGCCGTCATCGCGATTGCGGGGTCCTCAGGCCTGATCGGTTCGGCATTGGTTTACGCATTGCGGGCCACCGACCGCCGGGTACTGCGGATCGTGCGCCGGGCTCCGTCGAACGCCGACGAGGTGTTCTGGAACCCCGACACCGGCGAGTTCGACTCGAGCGCACTCGCAGGCGTCGACGCGGTGGTGAACCTGTGCGGCGTCAACGTCGGCGAGAAGCGGTGGTCGGGCGCGTTCAAACAAAGCCTGCGGGACAGCCGCATCGGCCCGACCGAGGTGTTGTCCGCCGCGGTGGTCGAGGCCGGCGTTCCCACGCTGATCAACGCAAGCGCTGTCGGCTACTACGGCGACACCGGTGGCCGCACTGCCGACGAAACCGCCTCTGCCGGTGAAGGTTTCATGGCCCAGCTCTGCGAAGACTGGGAAGCCGCCACCTCGTTCGCCCAGCACGACGGCACCCGGGTGGTGCTGGTGCGCACGGGGCTGGTGCTGGCGCCGTCCGGCGGGATTTTGGGCCGCCTCAGGCCGCTGTTCTCATTCGGGCTCGGTGCCCGACT
>JAVRPG010000503.1:0-11698 GCA_032162325.1 Mycobacterium sp.
AGCCGCTTCCGGAGGATGTCGACCTGTACTGCAGCACCGCGACAACCATCCACTACGGCCGTGGTGTTGCGCACGCCGCCAAGGGGCAACTGCCGCAGGCGCATGCCGAACGGGATGCGTTCGCGCAGGCGTATGCCCGCATCCCGGACACCCGGTACCTGTTCAACAACACCGCACGCGACCTGCTGGCCATTGCAGGCGAGATGCTCGACGGTGAAATCGACTACCGCGAAGGGCGATTCGACGACGCGTTCGCTCACCTGCGTCGCGCCATCGAACTCGACGATTCGCTGCCGTATGACGAACCGTGGGGCTGGATGCAACCGACCCGGCACGCCTATGGCGCGCTGCTGCTCGAGCAGGACCGCGTCGAGGAGGCTGCCGAGGTGTACGCCGCCGACCTCGGGCTGGATCCGACGCTGGCCCGGCCTTGCCAGCACCCGGGCAACGTGTGGAGCCTGCACGGCTACCACGAATGCCTGCAGCGGCTGGGCCGCACCAAAGAGGCGGCGATCATCGGCCAACAGCTGGAATTGCTCCGGGCCCGCGCGGACGTGCCGATTCTGGCGTCGTGCGCATGCCGGTTCGAGGTTGCCGATCCCTGCCACTGATCTTCAGGCTGGCGCTTCGTGCAGCTCGATCGAATTACCGTCCGGATCGGTGATCTGGATCTGCTTGCCGCCCGGGCCGACCTTAATGTCATTGAGGAACGTCACGCCGGCGCTGCGCAGACGGTCGACCTCCACCGCAAGATCGTCGACGTAGACCACGATCCGGTTCCACCCGCCTGGCTCCTGGCTTTGGCCGTCCGCCAGCGGTCGCGAGCCTGAGCTCTCGGGCCCGCTCAGGAGGAGGTTAAGGGCACCGCGGGAAACGATCGCGACCGGTCCGGCGCGTTGTTGGAGCCGGAATCCGAGTTGGCTTGTGTAGAAATCGATTCCGCGATCGAGGTCGGTGATCTGGTAGCGCACGACGGCATCATCTGTGCTCGTCGGTCGCCAAGGCCCAGTAGAACGCTGTGGAGCTTCGTCCTGAGTCATACACCCTCCCATCACGAGCCCGATGACGAGCCCAAATGGAGCCAGTAGCTTCCACATACCCAAAGGTTATGGGCGTGGCCGGTCAACGTCTTGGAGGAATTTGACCCCCGTCCGGCACTCCCAGGTGCAGCTCCTTGACCTGCTCGCTGGCGGCACGCAGTTGCCGCGGCGACGTGCCGGCGAATTCGCTGACATCGTGGATGAGATGCGGCTGGTCGAAGTAGCCGCACGCATGGGCAAGCTGTCCCCAGTCCGGCGCATCGAGGCGACGAGCGAGTCCGCTCGCACGCTGGAACCGCAACACCCGACTCAACCGCTTCGGGGTCATACCGACCTCGGTGGTGAACACCTCGATGAACCTGCGCCGGCTGAGCTGAACATCCGCCGCAACCTCGCCCACTGTAACGCCCGGCCGGGCCAGCCGCCCAAGGGCAAAGGGCACCGCTGGGTGGCCCGGTCGACAATCGACCAGGCGCGAACGCAACGCGCGTTCGAGCAGGGCGAATCGCGCCGCTGCTGTAGGAGCCGCGCACAACTGCTCGCGCAACTCGAGCGCCGAGCGCCCCCACAACATCGCGAGATCGACGTGGCGATCGGCCAGTTCGCCGGGCGGCACACCGAGAAACGGCAGCGCTCCGCCCGGTCTGAAGTGCACACCGACGATCGACGCGTGGTCGCGCGGATCGATCACAAAGAAGCGCCGATAGGCGCCGGAGACCACCGCGCCGGAATATCGTCGCCAACCGCGGGTCTCGGGGTCGTAGATCCGCAACGCGTCTTCGTGCAGGTTGACGACCAGTTCGAGCGTGGCGCTCGGGACGATCCGCTCGGTGGAATGAGCTGGCACATCGCGCAGCGCCCACAAGTACTCGATAAAGTCCGCGAGCGGCGGGCCTGGGCGGTACGTGCGGTACTGCATCACCCCAGGATGCCCCCGTCAGCCGAAGCCGACACGTTCGAGCCAGAAGTCGATCAGCGCCGCGTCGCCGCTGACCTGCAGCCCCTCGACCGGACGCCGCCGGTAGATCGTCAGTAAGAGATCCGTCACTGGTGCCCGGATCTCTGCGGCCGCCTGCCCGTCGGCGCGTCGCCACGCGATGACGTCCCCGGTGAGGTCGAGCAGCCAGTGCGCATCGGTGTCGGTGGCGTGCAGCCCGATCGTGCGGCCTGGCGCGAGCAGCTCGCGCATCCATGGGTGAACCTCGAAATGAAAAGGCAGACAACCGAGTTCCATCCACTCGTCGACGGCGTCCGCCGCGACTTCGGGGTCGAGCACGAACTTCACCCCGAGCGCGAATGCTGCGTCGGCACGATGCATCGCGGTCTCGTAAGCGAACCGGCGGGCGTAGAAGGCCGAGCCGCCACCGTCGACCGGACACCACATCTGCGCATCCGGCCCCGCTTCGGTCAGTGTCGCCGTCAGCGCCGTGGCCGCCTCGGTGAGTGAGGCACGCAGGATGTGCGGATCGTCGTCGGTGGCACCGGAGAGATCCCGCAGCGCCACATCGCTCGGCGGCTCGGACGCCCGCGTCGCGACGATCTCGCGCGCCCATCGGTGACCTCCGTCGACATGGCGCGCCAACTGAGACACATTCCAGCCCGGGCACGTCGGCACCGGCACGGTCAGATCCGCGCCGTCCAAGTGGCCGATCAACAACGAGGTCTGCGTGACGATCTCTGCGCAATGCCTGTCGAAATCGAGGGTCATTCGGGCCTCTCCCCTAGCCAAATGTGGAAGGTGTCGAGCCGGCTGACCAGACCGCCGGTGAACGTAAACACCTCGGAATACACGAACACCATCACCTCCAATGGATTGACCATCGCGGAGCGCCAGACTCATCGCCAGACCAAGCCTCTATCGTCGTCAGGCGTGGAGAGGGTTTGGCGCTTCGTGAAAGGCGCCCCGCTGACCTACTCGTGGCTCGCCCTGCTGCTCATTACGACGATCATTCAGCACGCCATCCCCGCCCGGCGGCTGCACGCGCTGCTGCAGAAGGAGTCGACAAACCTGCACCACCTGGCCTCTGATCCAATTCGAGTGCTGATTCAGAGCCTGCTGTGGATCGATGGCCAGTACTGGTGGCCCTACCTCGTCGTCTTCACCCTGTTCCTGGCGCCCGCCGAGCGCTGGCTCGGGCATCTGCGATGGCTGGTCGTGGGGCTCGTGTGTCATATCGGAGCCACCTATCTGAGCGAGGGATACCTCTACTGGAGGATCCAGGAGGCCGTGTCCTCCCCGCGGTTGATCGACGCGCGAGACATCGGCGTTAGCTACTTCGTCGTCGGCATCGTGGGTGTGCTCACCTACCACATTCCCCCACGATGGCGATGGCTCTACCTCGTCGTCGCATTGGTCGTCTTCGGCGTCTCGTTGGCCGTCAAACGCGACTTCACCCAGCTCGGCCACTTCAGCGCACTCCTGATCGGGCTCGCCTGCTATCCGCTGACCCGGTCGCGTCTTCGGCAGGCCGCGCCTGCGTAAACTCCGGCCTGTGGCGATCAGCGACGACGACCTCGAACGCCTTCGCCGCTGCCGGCTCTATGAGGACCGCAACCGCGTCAAAGATGGCGTGGGCCGCATCGTCTACGCGACCTCATCGGAACAGCTGACGCAGTGGCTTGCCGAATGGGGCGCACACCCGCCGCCGGTGGCTCCGCTGCCCATCGCCACGGTGGCGCCCCGCGCCGACGTCCACGGCCCCGCACCCGAGCTCGCCGACACAATGAAGGCCCTGTACGAGGCGAAGTTCCGGCCATGAGCGAACCGGCCTGGGTCCAGCACGCGATCTGGTGGCAGGTCTACCCGCTGGGCTTCGTCGGCGCGTTTCCCGCCGATCCGCCGCCGACCGCCGACGAGCACCGGTTGCGCCGGATCGTCGACTGGCTCGACCACGCCATCGAACTCGGCGCGTCGGGTATCGCGCTGGGCCCGGTGTTCGCGTCGCGCACCCACGGCTACGACACCACCGACCATTACCGGATCGACCCGCGCCTCGGCGACGACGAAGACTTCGACCACCTGATCGCCGAGGCCCACCAGCGCGGGCTGCGGGTGCTGCTCGACGGCGTGTTCAACCACGTCGGCACCGACTTCGCGCAGACGTCGTGGTTCCGTAAGCGCGGCAACGACTTCGACACGTTCGAGGGGCACGGCGAGCTGATCGCGTTGGACCACAACAACCCCGACGTCGTCGCCTACACGGTGGACGTGATGACGCATTGGCTGGCACGCGGCGCTGACGGCTGGCGGCTCGACGCGGCCTACGCCGTCCCCGACCGGTTCTGGGCACAGGTACTCCCGCGGGTTCGGCAGGCGTTCGGCGACGCCTGGTTCGTTGGTGAGGTCCTGCACGGCGACTACTCGGCGCGGGTGCGAGAGGGCGGCTTCGATTCCGTCACGCAATACGAGCTGTGGAAGGCGATCTGGAGCAGCCTCAACGACGGCAACTTTCACGAACTCGACTGGGCGCTGGTGCGGCACAACGAGTTTCTCGACGACTTCGTTCCGATGACCTTCGTCGGCAACCACGACGTGACCCGCATCGCGAGCCGACTGGACAACACCCGGCACCTCGAACACGCGCTGGTGATCCTGCTGACCACCGGCGGCACACCGAGCGTGTACGCGGGCGACGAGTCCGGTTGCCGCGGTGTCAAGGAGGAGCGGGTCGGCGGCGACGACGCCGTGCGGCCCGAATTCACCGCTCCCCTAATGGGTGTCGATGAACTCGGCCACGACGTGTTTCGCTTGCACCAGTACCTGATCGGGTTGCGCAGGCGCCACCCGTGGCTGCACACCGCACGGACATCGCCTCTGCGGCTGGCGAACATGCAGTACGTCTATGCGACCCGCAACGGTGCCGACGTGCTGCTGGTCGCGCTCAACATCGACGATGGGCCGTTGTCGTTGTCGCTGGCCGAACTCGGCTTCGGCGCGGGCCAGATCGTCGCGGGGTCGGGCGCGCCGCCGGAGTCTGTCGTCAGCGAGGTCGAGATCGAGCCGCACGGCTGGCTGATCATCGCGCCGAGCTGAGCAGCTCGACGGTGGCCGCGTCTTCCTCGCCGTTGTAGAACTTGTCGAGCACCGCGCGAAACTCGGCGTCATTGTCCGTCGCGCGCGCGAACAGTGTCATCGACGAGCGCACCTTGAGGTTGTCGGGCCAACCGAAGATGTCGTCGGCCGAGCGGCCGTCGATGTGCGCGACCAGCCGGGCGCATTCGCGCAGCCGCGGCCCGAGCACCTCGTGCATCAGATAGGCGCGTGCCTCGTCGAGCGACGAAATGCCGTACCGAATCGCTGTGGCGCTGTGGCCGAGGCCCCGCAGCTGCGGGAACACGAACCAGATCCAAGGGCTGCGTTTCGCACCAGCGCGGAGTTCGGCGAGGACGGTCGCGTAAACGCGGTCCTGTGCGTCGGCAAACCGCCGCAGATCGAACGGATCTGCGGCATTCGACGACACCGATTTGTCCACAGCCATGTCGTCAACAAGTTTTGCAAGCTAATGTTCGGGATTCAATGACGACAACCACCGAGCCGGACACGTCGATCCAGCCGGAACCGGCGCCGAAGCCCAGAAGTCTGCGGCGCCGTGTGCTGTCCCGGATCAGCATCCAATCCAAGCTGCTGGTGATGCTGCTGGTGACCAGCATCCTGTCGGCCGCCGTCGTCGGCCTCATCGGCTATCAGTCCGGGCAGAGTTCGTTGCGGGCATCGGTGTTCGACCGGTTGACCGAGATTCGGCAGTCGCAAACCCGCCAATTACAGACGCAGCTCTCGGACTTGCAGAATTCACTCGTCGTCTACACCCGCGGATCGACCAGCACAGAGGCGATCGAGGCATTCACCACGGCGTTCGATCAACTCGGCAACGCCACGATCACTCCGCCGCAGCAGCAGTCGATCGTCGACTACTACAACAAACAGTTCGCCCCGGCCGAGGACGAACAGACCGGAAACCAAGTCGACGTCACGCTCCTGCTGCCTACGTCGAACGCCCAGAAATACCTGCAGGCCAACTACACGACGCCGTTCACCGATTGGAACCAGGCGCTTTCATTCGACGACGCCCACGACGGGAGCGCCTGGACGGCGGCCAGCATGCGCTACAACGACTTCTTCCACGAGATCGTGAAGCGGTTCGAATTCGAGGATGCGCTTCTTCTGGACACCCGCGGCAACGTCGTTTACAGCGCCTACAAGGGTGTCGATCTCGGTACCAACATTCTGACCGGGCCGTACGCCGGCGGCGACTTGACAGACGCTTATACGAAGGCCCTCAATTCCCACGACGTCGACTACGTCGGCATCACAGATTTCGGCGACTACCAGCCCGCAGATCAGCCGACGGCCTGGATGGTGTCTCCGGTCGGCCCGCAGGGTCGCGTGGAGGGCGTGCTCGCCATGCAGTTCCCGATCTCGAAGATCAACCGGCTGATGACGATGGACAAGCGGTGGGAAGAGTCCGGCGTGGGCAAGACGGGCGAGACGTTCATCGTCGGTCCCGACGATTTGATGCGCTCGGACTCCCGGTTGTTCCTGGAGAATCCGGAGGCGTTTGAGCGCGATGTCATCGAGGCCGGTACGCCGCCGGATGTGGCGCAGGAATCGATCCGGCAAAACGGGACCACCCTGGTGCAACCGGTCGCAACGGAAGCCACGCGCCTGGCGCAACGCGGGCAGCGCGGCACCCTGATCGCGCACGACTACCTGGGTCACGAGACGCTGCAGGCCTACGGGCCGGTCGACGTGCCGGGCCTGCACTGGGCCGTCATCGCCAAGATCGACACATCCGAGGCCTTCGCACCTGTGTCGGCGTTCACACGCACACTGGTGCTCTCGACGACGGTGATCATCTTCGTAGTCTGCGTCGCGGCAATGCTGCTGGCACGTTTGTTCGTGCGGCCTATCCGGCGGCTTGAGTCGGGTGCCCAGCGCATCAGCTCGGGCGAGTACGGCGTGTCGCTGCCCGTGCAATCTCGTGACGAATTCGGTGATCTCACAGTAGCTTTCAATGAAATGAGCCGAAATCTGGCAATCAAGGACGAGCTGCTCACCGAACAGCGAAGGGAGAATGATCGCTTGATGCTGTCATTGATGCCCGAGCCGGTTGTGCAGCGCTACCGGGAGGGCGAGGAGACGATCGCTCAGGACCACCAGAACGTGACGGTGATCTTCGCCGACATCGTCGGCATGGACGAGCTGGCCTCGAAGTTGACGTCGGACGAGCAGTTGGCCATCGTCAACAGATTGGTGCGGCAATTTGACGCCGCTGCGGAAAGCCTTGGCGTTGAGCGGATCCGTACGCTGCACAACGGCTATCTCGCCAGCTGCGGGCTGAGCGTGCCGCGAATCGACAACGTGCGCCGCACAGTGGATTTCGCTATCGAAATGCAGCGAATTATCGACCGCTACAACAGCGAGTCCAACAACGGCCTTGAGCTGCGTGCGGGAATCGACACCGGCACCGTGACGAGCGGCCTGGTCGGCCGGTCCAGCCTCGCCTACGACATGTGGGGCTCAGCGGTCAACATCGCAAACCAGGTACAAAGCGGATCGCCGCAACCGGGCATTTACGTCACATCGCGGGTCTACGACGCCATGCGGGATTCCCGCCACTTCACTCCCGCCGGCGAGGTCGGCACCGGAGAAGACGCAGAGCCGGTCTTCCGGTTGTCGGAGCGCCAGACGTGAACAGCGTGCTCGACGCGCCCTGGTTCTACTGGGCCGTCGGGGTCGCGGTGGGCTTCCCCATCGCGCTCGTTGTCCTGACCGAAATACACAACGCGCTGGTGCGCCGGCGCAGTGTCCTGGCCAGGCCCGTGCACCTGCTGCGCAACTACATCCTGCCGCTCGGTGCTTTGCTCCTGCTGCTGGTGAAGGCCACCCAGGTGTCCGCCGAGGCGACGCCCGTGCGGATCGTCACAACCGTGTTCGGGTTCGTGGTGATGGTGCTGCTGCTGTCGGGTCTCAACGCGACGCTGTTCCAGGGTGCGCCGGAAGGGAGTTGGCGCAGGCGAATCCCGTCGATATTCCTCGACGTCGCGCGGTTCGCGCTGATTGCGATCGGCGTTGGGATGATCTTTTCCTTCGTGTGGGGCGCCGACGTCGGGCGCTTGTTCACCGCCCTGGGAATCACTTCAATCGTGCTCGGCCTGGCGCTGCAGAACTCCGTCGGGCAGATCATCTCGGGCCTGCTCCTTCTGTTCGAGCAGCCCTTCCAGCTGGGCGACTGGATAGAAACCCCGTCGGCACGCGGCCGAGTCGCCGAAGTCAATTGGCGTGCAACCCATATCGACACCGGCAGTGGACTGCTGATCATGCCTAACTCGGCGCTCGCTGCTGCGTCCTTCACCAACTTCAGTCGCCCACCGGGCACCCACTCACTGGTCGTGACCACTCTGTTCTCGCTGGACGATCCGCCTGATGACGTCTGCGGGACGCTGACGCGGGTGGCCGCGACCTTGCCACAACTGCGGCTGGACGCCGTGCCGTCGAGCAGGCCCGCCGGTGGCCTCGAGTACAAGACCGTGATACCTCTACGCACGCCGGCCGACGACACAGCCGCCAGGGCCACGTTCCTGCGGTGGATCTGGTACGCGTCGCGACGCGCGGGGCTGCATCTCGACGAGGCCGAGGACGAGTTCGAAACACCCGAACGGCTGCAGAGGTCGCTGCAGATCGTTGCGCCCACGTTGCGGCTGAGCCAGGCCGAGCAGGAGGAGATGCTGCCCTACGTGCGCCTCACCCGGTACGGGACCGACGAGTACATCCAGTTCGCAGGCCAGGTGCCCAAGCGGATGACCTTCCTGGTCAGCGGACGGGTCCGGCTTGTGGCCGCCGGCGACGACGGCGCCATCATCCCTGTGCGTACCCTGGAAGAGGGCGACTTTCTGGGCCAGACGACGCTCACGCGGGAGCCGGTCGCTGCGTCGGCCTATGCACTCGAAGAGGTGACCGTGTTGCAGGTCGAGCGGGACTACATTGAAGACCTGGTCGCTCGAAAGCCGTTGCTGCTGCAGGACATCGGCCGTGCCATCGAAGAGCGACGGGCCGGTCTCCGCCGGGCATTGGCCACAGCGGACGACTAGGCGGTGTGCGATGAAGCGACGCGTGCCCCGGCCCAGCGAACTGGCGCCCCTGCTGCAGTTCCGCAGGCCACAACTGAGTCCGACGAAACGCCGGATCGAGTCGGCGCTGACCATCGACGACCTACGCCGAATTGCCGAGCGCCGCACCCCGAAAGCCGCGTTCGACTATACCGACGGCGCCTCCGAAGAGGAGCTGTCGCTGGCCCGCGCCAGGCAGGCGTTCCGTGATATCGAGTTTCACCCGACGATCCTGAGGGACGTCGCCAAGGTCGACACCGGCCGGACGGTGCTCGGCGACAGCGTGGCGCTGCCATTCGGGATAGCGCCGACGGGCTTCACCCGGCTGATGCACACCGAGGGCGAGCTCGCGGGCGCCCATGCGGCGGCCCGGGCTGGCATCCCGTTCTCCCTGTCGACTTTGGGCACCAGCTCGATCGAGGATGTCAAGGCTGCAAACCCGCATGGCCGCAACTGGTTTCAGCTCTACATGTGGAAGGACCGCGATCGGTCGATGGCGCTGGTGGAGCGGGCGGCCGCGGCGGGCTTCGACACGCTGCTGGTCACCGTCGACGTTCCGGTGGCCGGTGCGCGGCTGCGCGACACCCGCAACGGCATGTCCATCCCGCCGACTCTGACCTTGCGCACCGTGCTCGACGCGGTGCCGCACCCGCGCTGGTGGTTCGACCTGCTGACCACCGAGCCGCTGTCGTTCGCGTCGCTGGACCGCTGGCCGGGAACGGTCGCCGAATACCTGGACACCATGTTCGACCCGACCGTGACGTTCGAGGACCTGGCCTGGATCAAGACGCAGTGGCCGAACAAGTTGGTAGTCAAGGGAATCCAGACGCTCGCCGATGCCAAAGCGGTCGTCGACCTCGGTGTCGACGGCGTTCTGCTGTCCAACCACGGCGGCCGCCAGCTCGACCGGGCACCCGTGCCGTTCCATCTTCTGCCGACCGTCGCGCGCGAGCTCGGTGGCGCGACGGAAGTTTTGCTGGACACCGGGATCATGTCCGGAGCCGACATCGTCGCCGCCATAGCGCTCGGCGCCCGGTTCACGCTCGTCGGACGCGCCTACCTCTACGGACTGATGGCCGGCGGGGAGGCCGGCGTCGACCGGGCCATCGAAATCCTGTCCGGCCAGGTCACCCGCACGATGCGGCTACTTGGCGTGACCTCGGTGGAGGAGTTGACGCCGCAACACGTGACACAGCTGTACCGGTTTTGGCGCGGCGTCCCAGGGCTCGACGGGTCGTCACACCTGTAACTCTGTTCCCACAGGTCACAGCGCATAACGGACAGTCTTGAGTCCGCGCCGAGTCGGAATCGTTAGCCAACCGCGACGTCGCCACGCGGTGTCGTGCGACCGATCGACCCGGCCGCGCGTGTTGTATTACGCAGGCAAAGCAACGGCAATTGCTTGTGGCAAGTGAAGAAAGGTGGGTTGGTTGCCGTTATGAAGTTCATTGAGAGGTTCAGAGGTAAGTGGTTGCGTCGGCTGGCGGTGAGCGCCGTTGCGGCGGCGACTCTGCCCGGGCTGATCGGCTTCGTCGGGGGTTCGGCGACTGCTGGTGCGTTCTCTCGGCCGGGTCTGCCCGTTGAGTATCTGGATGTGTTCTCGGCTGCGATGAACCGCAACATCCGGATTCAGTTCCAGGGCGGTGGGCCGCACGCGGTCTATCTGCTCGACGGTCTGCGCGCCCAGGACGACTACAACGGCTGGGACATCAACACCCCAGCGTTCGAGTGGTACCACGGTTCCGGGCTGTCGCTCGTGATGCCGGTCGGTGGTCAGTCGAGCTTCTACACCGACTGGTACCAGCCGTCGCGGGGCAACGGCCAGGACTACACATACAAGTGGGAGACCTTCCTGACCCAGGAACTGCCCGCGTGGCTGGAGGCCAACAAGGGCGTGTCGCAGAACGGCAACGCGGTGGTCGGCGTCTCGATGGGCGGCAGCACTGCCCTGACGTATTCGATCTACTACCCGCAGAAGTTCATCTACGCCGCGTCTCTCTCCGGCTTCCTGAACCCGTCCGAGGGCTGGTGGCCGATGCTGATCGGGATGGCGATGAACGACGCCGGTGGGTACAACGCCGAGAGCATGTGGGGTCCGTCGTCTGACCCGGCGTGGAAGCGCAACGACCCGATGATCAACGTGGCTCAGCTGGTGGCGAACAACACCCGGCTCTGGATCTACTGCGGCACCGGCACCCCGTCGGATCTCGACTCGGGAACCTCCGGTGGCAACTTGATGGCCGCGCAGTTCCTCGAGGGGTTCACGTTGCGGACCAACGTCACCTTCCGCGACACCTACGTCGCGGCACGCGGCACGAATGGGGTGTTCAACTTCCCGCCACAGGGGACTCACAGCTGGGGCTACTGGGGTCAACAGGTTCAGCAGATGTTGCCTGATGTCCAACGGGTGCTTGGGGCTCAGGCCTCCGCGTAGCGACCACCCACAACCAGGGAGCCTGCCGTCCACCCCCGAACGGCAGGCTCCCTGCTTTGTGTGTCGAGGCCCGGCTTCACAGTCGGGTGCGCTCGGCGATGTCCTCCTCGAACTCGGC
>JAVRPG010000504.1:0-7689 GCA_032162325.1 Mycobacterium sp.
GTGCTTGCCGGCGCGGGCCTTCTCCAGGTAGTAGTCCTGGCCGTAGTTGGCGGCCATCGCGGCGACGGCTGTGCGGAGCGCCTGCTGTTCCTCGGTTTCGATGAAGCTGGTCATTGGTGGGCTTCTCCTTCGGTGTCCACTCGAGCAAGTACGGCGCCGACCTCGACCTGCTGGCCGGCCTCGACGTTGAGTTCGGCGAGCACACCGTCGCTGGGCGCGGTCACGGTGTGCTCCATTTTCATCGCCTCCAGCCAGATCAGCGGCTGTCCGGCGGTGACGGTGTCGCCGACCGCGGCGCCGACCCGCAGTACCGAGCCCGGCATGGGAGCCAGCAGAGAGCCCTGTGCGACCGCGGCGTCGGGATCCGGAAAGCGTGGCAGCGCAACGAGTTGCACCGGGCCTAACGGCGAGTCGACGAATATCTGCTCGCCGTAGCGGGCCACATCGAACGGACGCTCCACGCCGTCCACGGCCAGCACCACCCGGTCGGGCTGCGCAGTCACCATTGTCACACCATCGTGGCCTGGCAACTCCACACCGGCGCGGGTGAATCGGTACCGCACCTCGTGGGTTTCACCGGCGGAGTCGCTGTACTGCTTGGCTTGGTAACCGGAGGCAAGGTTGCGCCAGCCGCTGGGCGCCGCCGTGAATACCGTTGCGTTTTGGCGGTTCTGCGCAGCATCGGAAAGCGCGGCGGCGAGGGCCGAAAGCTCGACTGCCCGTTCATCGGCCAGCGGTGCGGCCAACTCGGCCAGGCCGTGGGTGTCGAAGAACGCGGTGTCCGTGGCGCCGTCGAGGAAGGCCGGATGCCGCAGCACGTTCACCAGCAGGTTGCGGTTGGTGCGCACGCCGTGGATGCGGGTGCGGACCAGCGCGTCGGCGAGCACTCCCGCGGCCCGACGACGGGAGGGCGCGTACGAGATGACCTTGGCGAGCATCGGGTCGTAAAAGACCGACACGATCGAGCCGTCGACGATGCCGGTGTCGAGGCGGACGCCGCGCACGTGAGGAGCGAATCGGGCACAGCCTGGCACCTCGAAACGATGCACGGTGCCTGCCTGCGGCTGCCAGCCCTTGGCAGGGTCCTCCGCGTACAGTCGGGCCTCGATCGAATATCCCCGCGACGGTGGGGGATCCGGGTCCAGGTGGCCCCCGTCGGCGACCGTCAGCTGCAACTCGACGAGGTCGAGCCCGGTGGTGGCCTCGGTGACCGGGTGCTCGACCTGCAGCCGGGTGTTCATCTCGAGGAAGAAGAAGTCGCCGCGCTCGTCGGCCATGAACTCGACGGTGCCCGCGCCGGTATACCCGATCGCGGTGGCCGCCAGCCGCGCCGCGTCGAACAGCTTGGCCCGCATCCCGGGGGTGCGTTCGACCAGTGGTGACGGCGCTTCTTCGATGATCTTCTGGTGGCGTCGCTGGATGGAGCATTCGCGCTCTCCGACGGACCACACCGTGCCGTGCTCGTCGGCGAGTACCTGGACCTCGACGTGGTGGCCGGTGGCCAGGTAGCGCTCGCAGAACACCGTCGGGTCGCCGAACGCCGACTGCGCCTCGCGCCGGGCACCCTCCACTTGTGCTGGGAGCTCGGACAATTCGCGGACCACGCGCATGCCGCGACCGCCGCCGCCCGCCGAGGCCTTGATCAGCACGGGCAACTGATCCGCGGTGACGGTGTCGGGATCGAGTTCGTCCAGAACGGGCACGCCCGCGGCGGCCATCATCTTCTTGGCCTCGATCTTGGAGCCCATCGCCGCCACTGCGGCGCTCGGAGGGCCGATCCAGGTCAGGCCGGCGTCCAGCACGGCGGCGGCGAATTCGGGGTTCTCCGAGAGGAATCCGTAGCCGGGGTGGATCGCATCGGCGCCCGCGGCGCGGGCCGCGGCGATCAGCTGCTGGGCATCCAGGTACCCGTTGCGGCCTTCGAGACGGACTCGCGCATCTGCCTCCGCGACATGCGGGGATGCCGCGTCGGGTTCGGTGTAGACGGCGACGGTGCCGATGCCGAGGCGCCTGCACGTGGCGAACACCCGCCGGGCGATCTCGCCCCGGTTGGCGACGAGTACTCGTGTGATCACTGTGCCTGTCTCCTCTTCGCGCAAGCGCTCATCGGCGGCCTCACATACGGAAGACGCCAAAGTTCGACGTCCCCTTGATCGGGGCATTGGCGATGGCGGACAAGGACATTCCCAGCATGGTGCGGGTGTCGCGCGGGTCGATGACCCCGTCGTCGTAGAGCCTGCCGGACAGGAACATCGGTAGCGACTCGGCCTCGATCTGCGCCTCGACCGCGGTCCTCAACGCGGCGTCGGCATCCTCGTCGACCTGCTGACCCCGGGCCGCCGCCGCGGCGCGGCTCACGATCGACAGCACGCCGGCCAGTTGTGTGCCACCCATCACCGCGGACTTCGCGCTCGGCCAGGCGAACAGGAAGCGCGGATCGTATGCGCGTCCGCACATGCCGTAGTGGCCTGCGCCGTAGGAGGCGCCGATGAGCAGCGAGATGTGCGGGACGGTGGAATTCGAGACGGCGTTGATCATCATCGAGCCGTGCTTGATCATCCCGCCTTCCTCGTATTGCTTGCCGACCATGTATCCGGTCGTGTTGTGCAGGAACAACAGTGGCGTGTCGGAGCGGTTGGCCAGCTGGATGAACTGGGTGGCCTTCTGCGACTCCTCGGAAAACAGCACGCCGCGATGGTTGGCAAGGATGCCGATCGGATAGCCGTACAGCGTCGCCCAGCCGGTCACCAGTGACGAGCCGTAGAGCGCCTTGAACTCGTCGAACTCCGAGCCGTCGACGATGCGCGCGATCACATCCCGCGGGTCGAACGGCACCCGCAGATCGGACGGCACGATGCCAATCAGCTCCTCGGCGTCGAACAACGGGTCGCTGACCGGGCCGGGTACCGGCCCCTGTTTGCGCCAGTTCAGCCGGGCCACGATCCTGCGGCCGATGCGAATCGCGTCGAGTTCGTCAACCGCGAAGTAGTCGGCCAGACCCGAAGTGCGGGCGTGCATTTCGGCGCCGCCCAGGGATTCGTCGTCGGACTCCTCGCCGGTGGCCATCTTCACCAGCGGCGGCCCGGCCAGGAACACCTTCGAGCGTTCCTTGATCATCACGACGTGGTCGGACATGCCGGGGATGTAGGCACCGCCGGCCGTGGAATTGCCGAACACCAGCGCGATGGTCGGGATGCCCGCAGCCGACAGCCGGGTCAGGTCCCGGAACATCTGACCGCCGGGGATGAAGATCTCCTTCTGCGTAGGCAGATCGGCGCCGCCGGATTCCACCAGCGTGAGCACCGGCAACCGGTTTTCCATGGCGATCTGGTTGGCGCGCAGAGTTTTCTTCAATGTCCACGGGTTGCTGGTGCCGCCCTTGACGGTCGGGTCGTTGGCGACGAGCAGGCACTCGACGCCCTGTACCGCGCCGATGCCCGTTACGACGCTGGCACCGACGGTGAAGTCGCTGCCCCACGCCGCCAACGGGCTCAGCTCAAGGAAGGGCGAGTCCGGATCGAGCAGCGCCTCGATCCGTTCCCGCGGCGTCATCTTGCCGCGGGCGTGGTGGCGTTCGACGTATTTCGGGCCGCCGCCCGCCAGCGCCTTGGCGTGTTCGGTCTCGAGTTCGGCGAGCTTCCCGGTCATCGCCTCGGCGGCCTCGATGTAGGCGGGCGCGGCGGCGTCGAGCGTGGACCGCAGTGCGGTCATGACTGAAAACCCAACGTCTTTGCGGCCAGCGCGGTGAGGATCTCGGTCGTTCCGCCGCCGATCCCGAGGATCCGCATGTCGCGGTACTGGCGTTCGACCTCGGACTCGGTCATGTAGCCCATTCCGCCGAACAACTGCACCGCCTGGTTCGCCACCCATTCGCCGGCCTCGACCGCGGTGTTCTTGGCGAAGCACACCTCGGTGATGAGGTTGGTTTCGCCGGCCAGCTGCCGCTCCACGAGGTTGTGCGTGTACACCCGGGCCACGTCAATGCGTCGGGCCATTTCCGCGAGCGTGTTCTGGACCTGTTGGCGGGAAATCAGTGGCCTGCCGAAGGTTTCGCGGTTGCGACACCACTCCACCGTCAGGTCGAGGCAGCGTTGCGCGCTCGAGTAGGCCTGCGCGGCCATACCGACGCGTTCGGATACGAAGGCCGCCGCGATCTGCGCGAAACCGGAGTTCTCGCTGCCGATCAGGTTCGCCGCGGGCACCCGCACATCGGTATAGGACAGCTCGGCGGTGTCCGACGATCGCCAGCCCATCTTGTCGAGCTTGCGGCTGACCTCAAAGCCCGGTGTGCCCTTGTCGACCACGATCAGCGAAACACCCGCGGCGCCAGGGCCGCCGGTGCGTGACGCGGTCACGACGTAGTCGGCGCGCACCCCTGAGGTGATGTAGGTCTTGGCGCCGTTGATGATGTAGTCGTCACCGTCGCGCACCGCGCGTGTGGTCAGGTGCCCGACGTCCGAACCGCCGCCGGGTTCGGTGATGGCCAGGCTGCCGATCAACTCACCGCGCAGCGTGGGTCGCACGTAGGTGTCGATCAACCGCTGGTCGCCGGAGGCGATCATGTGGGGCACCGAGATGCCGCAGGTGAACAGCGATGCCCAAACCCCGCCCGGCGTACCGGCGTAGTGCATCTCCTCGCAGATGATCACCGCGTCGGCGCCGTCGCCGCCGCCACCGCCGACCGCTTCGGGCAAGCCGGCGCCAAGCAGACCGGCCTGACCCGCCTTGCGGTGAAGCTCGCGCGGCAGGTCGCACGTGCGCTCCCACTCGTCGACGTGCGGCAGCACTTCACGTTCGGCGAACGCGCGCACCGACTTTCGCAGTTGCTCGCGCTCCGGTGTGTGCCAGATGTTCACGACAGGAGCTCCTCCGGGATGTCTTTGCACAACTCGACAGGTATGTCGATGGCCCGGCTGCGCAGCCACTCGCCCAGCCCCTTGGCCTGTGGGTCGAACCGCGCCTGATACGCGACGCCCTGTCCGAGGATGCCGTCGATGACGAAGTTGACCGCGCACAGGTTCGGCAACACATGGCGGGTGACGGGCAAATCGGCTGTCTCGGGTAGCAATTCGCGCAGTCTGTCGACCGTCAGCGTGTGCGCCAGCCAGCGCCACTGCGCCTCGGTGCGCACCCAGACGCCGACGTTGGCCGCGCCACCCTTGTCGCCGCTGCGGGCGCCGGCGATCAGGCCGAGTGGCAATCGCCGGGTCTCACCGAACGGCAACGGCTCGGGCAGCGCGAAGGGTGGAACGGGCGCCAATTCCAGGGTCTGGGCAGCCGGCGCAATGTCCGTCCGGCTGCCATCGGCGTGCACGGCGACGTGCGGCACCTCGGTGGCGTCGACGTAGCCCGGTGTGAACACGCCGTACACCTGGCCGTCGCCGGGTGGCGCGGTGCTCGTGAAGCCGGGATAGCTGGCCAGCGCGAGTTCGACTGCGGCGGAAGAGAATTTGCGGCCGACGTTGGCAGGGTCGGGATCCCGAACGACACACCGGAGCAGGGCGCTGGCGGCTTCCTCGGTGTCGGCGTCGGAATGGTCGGTGCGCGCCAGCGTCCACTCCAACTCGGCGGGCTTGACCGTCAGGCTGGTTTCCAGCTGTCGGCGCACCAGTTCGGCCTTCGCCTCGATGTCCAGGCCTGTCAGCACCAGTGCCATCTCGTTGCGGAAGCCGCCGATGCTGTTCAGCGACACCTTCAGTGTCGGTGGTGGCGGCTCACCCCTGACACCGCTGATCCGCACCCGGTCGGGCCCGTCGTCGGACAACTCGATGGTGTCGACCCGCAGCGTCACATCGGGATTCGCATAGCGCGCACCGCTGATCTCATAGAGCAGCTGGGCGGTGACCGTGCCGATGGTGACCGCGCCGCCCGTACCCGGATGCTTGGTGATCACCGACGATCCGTCGGGGTGGATCTCGGCGAGCGGGAAGCCGGGATGCGTCAGGTCGGCGACCTCGGTGAAGAAGGCATAGTTCCCGCCGGTTGCCTGTGCACCGCACTCGATGACGTGGCCGGCGGCCACCGCACCCGCGAGCGCGTCATAGTCGGTGGGGCCCCAGCCGTAGTGCGCCGCGGCGGGGCCGACGATCACCGACGCGTCGGTGACGCGACCCGTCACGACCACATCGGCGCCGTTGCGCAGGCAGTCAGCGATGCCCCACGCCCCGAGGTAGGCGTTGGCCGCCAACGGCGTACCGAGACCCAGTTCCTCGGCCCGGCGCAGGAGGTCGTCGCCCTCGACGTGGGCGACGTTGACGGACAGGCCGAGGCGCTCGCCAAGCGCCCGCACCGCGGTGGCGAGCCCGGCGGGGTTCAGCCCGCCCGCGTTGGCGACGATCCGCACACCGCGATCGAGCGCGGTGCCCAGACAGTCCTCGAGCTGGGTCAAGAATGTCTTGGCGTAGCCGCGGTCGGGCGACTTGGCGCGGTCGCGGGCCAGGATCAGCATGGTCAGCTCGGCCAGGTAATCGCCGGTCAGAAAGTCCAGGTCGCCGCCGGTCAGCATCTCCCGCATCGCCGCCAGCCGGTCGCCGTAGAAGCCCGAGCAGTTGCCGATGCGGACCGGACCAGGAGAAGAGGTCACGCAGTCTCCCTTCGTCGCGGTGTCAACCAACCGGTAGGTTAGCGGCTACCGGCGGTATCACGTCAAGGCAGTCGCTTGTTTTGGAGGCTACGCAGCCCAGCGGCTATCCTGAAGGGCATTGCCGACGCCTGGTACTCCGCGCGGCAGCACCGTTATAGAGGAGAGCTCGATCATGGCTGTGCCCAAGCGCAGGATGTCGCGCGCGAACACCCGTAGCCGGCGCGCGCAGTGGAAAGCCAAGCGCCCCGAACTCGTGGGTGTGACCGTCGCCGGTCAGCAGCACAAGGTGCCGCGGCGCCTGCTCAAGGCCGCCCGCCTCGGCCTTATTGATCTCGACCGCCGCTAGACCGGGCCGCGCGCATGGCCGGGACTTGATGTCGCCGGCCGTGGCGGCTCCGGCGAGCCTCTCAGGTCAGTCTCAGGTGATGGATAGACACTGTGGCTGTGCGCATTCTTGTCGTTGACGACGACCGCGCGGTGCGCGAATCCCTGCGCCGGTCGCTCTCGTTCAACGGATATTCGGTCGAGTTGGCGCAGGACGGCCGTGAAGCCCTCGACCTGATCGCCAACGACCGGCCCGACGCCCTGGTGCTCGACGTGATGATGCCCAGGCTGGACGGGCTCGAGGTGTGCCGTTTTCTCCGCAGCACCGGCGACGACCTGCCCATCCTGGTTCTCACCGCCCGCGACTCGGTGTCCGAGCGGGTCGCCGGGCTGGACGCCGGCGCCGACGACTACCTGCCCAAGCCGTTCGCCCTGGAGGAACTGCTGGCGCGGATGCGGGCACTGCTGCGCCGCACTACGCCCGACGACGGCGCCGAGTCGCCCGCGCTGACGTTCTCCGATCTGTCCCTGGACCCGGTGACCCGCGAGGTCACCCGCGGCCAGCGCCGGATCAGCCTGACCCGCACCGAGTTCTCGCTGCTGGAGATGCTGATCGCCAATCCGCGGCGGGTGCTCACCCGTAGCCGCATTCTCGAGGAGGTCTGGGGGTTCGACTTCCCGACGTCGGGCAATGCGCTCGAGGTGTACGTGGGTTACCTGCGCCGCAAGACCGAAGCAGAAGGAGAGCCGCGACTGATCCACACCGTGCGCGGGGTGGGTTA
>JAVRPG010000505.1:0-7419 GCA_032162325.1 Mycobacterium sp.
GCGAAACTGATTGCACAGCACCATATGTCCGACCTGGATGCGCTCGGTTTGGCTGAGCAGCGCAGACGCCAAGGTCCAGGCCTCCAGGGACGGATAGTCGGGCACTCCCGGCCCGTACAGGTGGTCGTAGAGCCAGAGCGAGTCGATCCCGAGGTCGTCACAGCGCCGCGCGCGGTGCAGGATGTCGGAGTAGGTGAAGCCCATCTGAGGCAGATAGACGCCGATTTCGGGCTTGGTCATGGCCTCAGTTCCAATCTTCCGTGGGTGATCGTGCAGACGCCCCTGCTGGTCGCCTCGAACGCAAACGAATTCTGGTCGATGCCATAGGCATTCACCGTCAGTTCCTCGCCCAACGGCGTCGGCGAAGCGAACCGCACCGCCACCCGCGCCACCCGGCCCGGATCCTCGACGCCGAGCAGGTCGAGGAGGCGGTGCGTGCAGATCGCCATCGTGCACAGGCCGTGGGTGAACACGAAGTCGAATCCGGCCGCGCGCGCGACGTCGATGTCGAAATGGTGTGCCGCCCAGTCGCCGGACACCTGGGCGTAGCGATGGGCGAGCCGGGCGTCGAGGTGCTGGCTGATCGAACCGAGCGGATTCGCCCTTGCATGGTCGGGGAAGCGATGGTCGGCGGGCGTCGACCCCAGATCGGCAACGCCGTTGAGGCCGAGCAGCACCATGGTCCACCACTGCTCGACGGCGATTCGCCCGTCGGCATCGGACTGTTCGAGATGCACCACGACGTGGGTGCCCGCCCGAGAGGTCCGCACCGCCGAGATCTGCGACCTGGTATCCAGAGGCTCACCGGGGACCAGTGGCCGGTGCAGCACGATGTCGTGCTCGCCGTGCACGCCACCACGGGCGTGCTCCCACGCGGCCGCAGGCATATCAGCCCTGGCCGCCTCCTGCGCCACGAAGACGAGGATCACCGGAAACACGGCAGGCACGGCCAGGCCGCTGCGCACTGCCGCGGTCTGATCGCCGGTGGCCGCCGCGTAGGCCGCGATGACCTGCGGCTCGAGCCGCCCGGGAAACGGGCCGTGCCGCGCCGGAGCCACCGTCAGCTCGCTCATCACTACGCCCTTCCGTGGCGCAAGAGTTGTACTTCCGCAGCTGGCATGGTAACGACATTCTCAGAAATCGAGAAGATTGTTCTGAGGCGGAGCACCTATATGCGGTTTACGTTCACTCACCCGATGCACAGCCATCCGTACAACCCGGAGTTGGTAACCGGCTCGGGGATCGCGGCCGTGGCGGAGGCGGCCGAGGCCGCGGGATTTGACGGCTTCGGGTTCACCGATCATCCCGCGCCCACTCAGCGCTGGCTGGAGTCCGGCGGACACGATGCCCTGGACCCCTTCGTGGCGATGGGATTCGCGGCTGCACGGACGACGACGCTGCGACTGATTCCGAACGTCGTGGTGCTGCCGTACCGGAACCCGTTCGTGGTGGCCAAGGCCGGTGCGACGCTGGACCTGCTCTCGGGCGGGCGGTTCACGCTGGCGGTCGGCGTGGGCTACCTCAAGCGCGAGTTCGCCGCCCTGGGTGTGGACTTCGACGATCGCGCGCAGTTGTTCGAGGAAGCACTCGAGGTCATCCGCGCGATCTGGACGACCGACGACTTTACGTATGAGGGCAGGCATTTCAGCGCTAAGGGCATCACCGCGCACCCGCGTCCGGTGAGCAAGCCACATCCACCGATCTGGATCGGCGGCAACACCGTCGCAGCACGCGAGCGGGTAACGAAGTACGGCGACGGCTGGTGCCCGTTCCCGGCGCCTGCCGTTCTCGCCCAGACGGCGGGCACGGCGGCTATGGACTCAAAGAGTCTGGCCGACGGCGTCGACGATCTGCGACGCCGATTCGACGCCGCGGGCCGGGACTTCTCCGACGTCGACGTGACCTTCACCAACGCCGACGGCGGCAGCCCCGCAGATGACGAATTCAACGCCGACGCGTACCTGACAGGCCTGGAAAAGCTTGCGGCGGTGGGGGTGACGTGGGTGCAGGTGGGGTTGCCGGGTGACGGCCTGACGCACGTGCTGGACACCATCGAGCGCTTCGGCAAGTCGGTGATCGAGGCGAGTTGAGCGACCAGCGGTCAGGTCAAGCGCGATGTCGACAAGCATGTCTTCCTGGCCGCCGACCAAGTCACTGAAGAGGTTGTTCGGGCGTCCCGCCGAGGAAGCACGCGAGATCTGCCAGCGGCCATCGCCGGTGAACTCCGATGACAAAGGGCATCGCCTACGGCAAGGATTGGGTAGGCAGTGATCCATCTGGCAGAGGAGCAACAAGTGAATCTTGCTGACTACCACGCGTTGAGCTTCGACTGTTACGGAACACTCATCGACTGGGAAACCGGGCTCTCGTCGGTTCTGGCGCCGTGGGCCCGCGAGGCCGGTCTCGATCTCACCGACGAGGAACTGCTGGTTGCCTACGCGAACAACGAGGAACGCGTGGAACGTGAGAACCCCACCGCGCTGTATCCAACGATCCTCGCCGATTCGTTTCGACGGATCGGCGCGAGCCTGGGCGCAGTGGTGTCAGACGAATGGGCCGACAAGCTCAGCGCGTCCGTGCCGTCGTGGCCGGCGTTCCCCGACTCTCCCGACGCCTTGGCGTCCTTGGCCGATGACTACAAGCTGATCATTGTCTCCAACGTGCACCGTGAGGGATTCGCTGGAAGTAACCCTCGTCTCGGAGTCACCTTCGACAAGATCATCACCGCCGAGGATGTCGGGGCTTACAAGCCGGCCCCGAACCACTTCGAAGCCCTCGACGCGGCACTGGCCGAGCTCGACACGCCGCGAGAACGTTTATTGCACGTGGCGCAAAGCCTTCGCCACGACCACGTGCCGGCAAAGCGCTACGGGCTGGCCTCGGTGTGGATCAATCGCCGCCACGACCGCCCGGGTTGGGGTGCCACACCCGAACCGGGTGAGGAATTCAGCTACGCCATGGAGTTTCCCTCAATGGCGGACTTCGCCGCGGCGGCACGAGAGAGTAAGCCGAGATGATCCAGTAGCAGCCGACAACGGGCTAGTGTGAGGACGGTCACATCGATCGAACGCCATCAGCGTTCGCTGTCGAAAGGCCGCGCCACATGAGCATTCTCAGCTCCTCACCGACAGGCATATTCCGCCGCAAGCCGGTGGATGAGGTCGAACCTGAAGACTTGGAGGAGGGTGGCGGACTTCAGCGCGTGCTGGGGTTGTGGCAACTCACCGCGATCGGGATCGGCGGCATTATCGGCGCTGGCATCTTCTCTCTCGCCGGCGCGGTGGCGAACGAGAAGGCCGGGCCAGGGGTTCTGTTGTCGTTTCTGGTCGCCGGTGTCGCGAGCGCGTGCGCCGCGTTGTCGTACGCAGAGTTCGCGGGAATGATCCCCAAGGCCGGCTCGGCATACACCTATGGCTACGTCGTCCTGGGCGAGGGCGTCGGCTGGTTCATTGGCTGGGACCTGCTGCTCGAGTACACCGCCATCGTTGCCGTGGTTGGCATCGGCATCTCCGGTTATTTCGGCTTCCTCGTCGAACAGATCGGGCTGAACCTGCCCGAGTGGATGCTCGGGGCACCGGGCAGCGACCCCGATCAGCCGGGCCGCGTGGTCGACCTGTTCGCATTGCTGCTGTGCCTGTTGATCGCTTTCATCCTCACCCGCGGCGTGCGCAGCGCCGCTCGCGTGGAGACCATGCTCGTCTGGCTCAAGGTCGGAGTCGTCGTCCTGATCGTTGTGCTCGGCGTGTTCTACGTCAACACCGACAACTACACGCCGTTCCTACCGTTCGGCTGGGGCGGGGTGTTCGCCGGCGCATCGGTGGTGTTCTTCGCCGTCTTCGGGTACGACGCAATGAGCACGGCCGCCGAGGAGTCCACAAGTTCTCGAAAACTGTTGCCGAAGGCCATCATTTATTCGCTGGCGATCTCGATGGTCCTCTACGTGCTCGCCTGCCTCGTGCTCACAGGGATGGTGAAATACACCGACGTGGATCCGGAGTCGGCCTTCGCGCAGGCCTTCGAAAGTGTTGGGCTGCCATGGATCGCAACGCTGATCTCGGTCGGTGCCATTCTCGGGATCGCGACGGTGATGTGGACGTTCATGTACGCCGTGACCCGGGTCTGGTTCTCGATGTCCCGTGACGGGCTGCTGCCCAAGTGGTTTGCCGCCGTCAGCCCCAAGCACCGGGTGCCCGTGCGCGTCACCTGGATCGTGGGCATCGTCTCGGGCCTGATCGCCGGCTTCCTGCCGATCGCCGAAGCCGCCGAACTGACCAACATCGGGATCCTGCTTGCCTTTGCGGTCGTGTGCAGCGCGGTCATCGTGTTGCGCTACCGGTCGCCCGATATCGAGCGCGACTTCCGCACTCCCGGCATGCCGGTCATCCCGCTCATCGGGGTCGCGTCATCGATCTGGCTGACCACCTACCTCACGACGGTCACCTGGCTGCGGTTCGCCGTGTGGCTGGTGATCGGACTGGTGATCTATGGGCTCTACAGTTACCGCCATTCGCACTTGAACACGGCCGCAAGCGGTCAGCCGACGACTTGAGCTAACCGCCCGCCCCACCGTTGCGCGAATGTCGCTCTGGCGTTGCGGAATTGGCCTTCAAACCCCTCGACCAGATCGGCCACCGTCAGCACCCCGTCGACGCAGGCCGCGCTGTGGCCGGCGCTGTAACGGACGCCGATCGGCTACGCGGCGTGATGCTCGGACGAGTCCAGCCGGGACATGTGGAACCCATCGGAGGTCGCCGCAGCCGTGGCCGGTTCGGCGGCGCGGATCATGCTCGTCGGCAGTCCGGTGAATTCGCTTGTCAGCTCGATGTCGTCGATGCTCGCGCTCACGACGGCGTCTTTCCATCCCTGCGGCGCAACGCTTTCGGCGGTGGCGATGAATGGTGTGCCCATGTAGACGAGGTCATAGGCGGCGACTAGGGCGGCGAGCATGCTGACACCTGGCCGCGGGAAAGCTCTTCGCCGCCGGGTTGGAGACCTACCCCGGTCTCGACAACACCATGCGCGATGCCATCGACCGCACCAACGCCCTCGCGTTGTTCCCGCGACTCGGCACGGCGCCCGCGCCCCCGCCAGCATCGCGCATTGACACCGCTCGCCATATTGCGAGCCGGGTGGGTGATGCGCGGGATCGCTCGGCTCATCAGCACCAGCTGACGCCGACCCGACGGCCGAAACTCAGAACGCGGCCTCGGGAAGGTGCATGATCTCGTCGTCGAGGTTCTCGATGATGCCGCGCAGGCCGCCGAGCTTCGGCAGCATGTTGGCGGCGAAGAACGTTGCGGCCGCGATCTTGCCCCGATAGAACGCCTCATCGGCCTGGGAGGGATTGGCGGACAGCGCGACATGGGCCACGTTGGCCTGCACAAGTAGCCGCCAGCCGATCAGCAGATCGCCGACGGCGAGGAGGAACCGGACCGAGCCGAGACCGACCTTGTAGATCTCCGTGGGCTGTTCGGCGGCCGCCATGAGGTAGCCCGTCAACGTCGCTGTCATCGCCTGGACGTCTTCCAGCGCAGTGCGCAGTTGGTCTGCCTGGGTTTTCAGTGCCGCGTCGCATGTGTCGATGGATTGGCTGATCTGGGCGGCGACGTGTGCCAGCGCCTCGCCGCGGTCACGAACGATCTTGCGGAAGAACAGATCCAGCGCCTGGATCGCGGTAGTGCCCTCGTATAGCGAGTCGATCTTCGCGTCGCGGATGTACTGCTCGATGGGGTAGTCCTGCAGGAAGCCCGAGCCCCCGAAGGTCTGCAGCGACTCGGTCAGGATTTCGTAGGCGCGTTCGGAACCCACGCCCTTGACCACCGGCAGCAGCAGATCGTCGACACGGTGCGCCATCGACGGGTCGGCGCCCGAAGTCTGCAGAGCCAGATCGTCGTTCTGGTGCGCGGCGGCGTACAGGTACAGGGCGCGCAGACCTTCGGCGTAGGCCTTCTGCGTCATCAAGCTGCGTCGCACATCCGGATGGTGAATGATCGTCGCGCGCGGCGCCGTCTTGTCGGTCATCTGGGTCAGATCAGCGCCCTGCACCCGCTCCTTCGCGAACGCCAACGCGTTGAGGTACCCGGTCGACAGGGTGCCGGTCGATTTGACGCCGATCGTCATCCGCGCATTTTCGATGACGGTGAACATCTGCGCGATGCCGCTGTGGACATCGCCCACCAGATACCCGACGGCGGGGATCCCGTGCGCACCGAACGTCAATTCGCATGTGGGGGAGGACTTCAGGCCCATCTTGTGCTCCAGACCGGTCGCGAAGACGCCATTGCGAGGGCCGAGTTCAAGCGTGTCCGGATCGAACAGATAGTTCGGCACATAGAACATGCTCAGACCCTTGGTGCCGGGCCCAGCCCCCTCGGGTCGGGCCAGTACCAGGTGGAAGATGTTCTCGGCGGTATCGCCCACATCGCCGCCGGAGATGAATCGCTTCACGCCCTCGATGTGCCAGGTGCCGTCGGGTTGCGCGATGGCCTTGGCGCGGCCGGCGCCGACATCGGAGCCGGCGTCGGGCTCGGTCAGCACCATGGTCGCCGCCCAGCCCCGCTCCAGGCCCGTTGCGGCCCAACGCTTCTGCTGTTCATTGCCTTCGACGTAGAGCGCATTGGCCATCGCAGGGCCCAGGGCGTACCAGAATGTCGCCGACGGGTTGGCGCATACCAGCATCTCGTGGATCGCCCATGTCAGCGGTGCGGGCGCGGGTACACCGCCGATCTCCTCGGCGATGCCCATGCGCCACCACTCGGCGTCCTTCACCGCCTGCACCGTCTTGGCCAAGTCCCCTGGCACGCTGATGGTGTGACGATCCGGGTCGAAGACCGGCGGGTTGCGGTCGGCCTCGGCGAACGACTCGGCCACCGGACCCTCCGCCAGCCGGGCGACCTCGTCGAGCATCGTGTGCACCGTGTCGACGTCGAGATCGCCGTAGCCGCCTGAAGCGAGAACGTCGCCGACATTCAACACCTCGAACAAGTTGAACTCGATGTCACGGACATTGGCGATGTAGTGCCCCAACGCATTTCCTTCCGCCTAGCAAACTGGAGGAAGTGTGGCGGAGCAGGGAAAACGTACGCAACCGTAACCAGGCGCAACCTACGGTGACGAAACCGTAGGGTGCGAGGTCACGACGATTTGTGACGCGTGTCACACCTCGCAACCGCAGTCCGGTGCCTGCCCGGATGCCGGCAGCTCCGCGAGCACATCGGCTCGGGCCGCGTCGAAGCTGAAATACCCTCTGATGGGCAGGCATTCGGGTGGCGGGTCCTCGTAGGTCCACGCCACATCGTCGAGCACGGTGTCGCCGACCACCGCCGCCCAATACGTCGCGTAGCCCTTGTAGTTGCAGTAGCTGCTGGATTCGGTTCGCCGCAACATGTCGGTGCGGACAACCGACGGATCGACGTAGAG
>JAVRPG010000506.1:0-14406 GCA_032162325.1 Mycobacterium sp.
TGCGGCCCGGCGCGGTGCTCGTCATCCACACCACGGGTAGCCCGCGCACGGCCGAGGGCGTCGCCGCAGAAGCGAGCTCACATGGCGTCGACGTGATCGACGCGCCGGTCAGTGGCGGTCCGCACGACATCGCCGCAGGGCAGGTGACGCTGTTTGTGGGCGGGTCCGATGACGCCGTCGAGCGGGCCCATCCGGTGCTGTCCGGCTACGCAGATCCCAGCCTTCACGTCGGTCCCATCGGTGCGGGCCAGGGCGTCAAGCTGATCAACAACACGCTGTTCGCCTCGCAGATCGGGCTGCTGCACGAGGCCGTGCGGCTGGGTGATCGGCTCGGGGTCGACGAGCGGCGTCTGCTTGACGCGATCGGTCACGGCAGCGCGGCGAGCCGGGTAGCGAGCATGGTCGGTGCCCGGGGTTCCGTCTCCGCGTTCATCGACATCGTCGGCGCGTTCGTCGGCAAGGACGTGGCCGTGGTGCGAAAGACCGCGGCCGAACTCGGCAGCGATCTCGGGCTTCTCGACGACGTTATCAACGCAGGGTTTCAGGGGTAAACCATGAAATACAGCGCAATCCTCAGTCCATTTCAGCGTATCCGGATGCCGAAACCGTTAGCGTTACAGTTGGAGCGTCTCTCGTAACGCTTCCGGCCATCAGCCCGCCGCGAAGGAGGAGTCCATGACCAAGCCCAAAGTTGTGTTCGATCCGTTCTCCGAAGAGTTCTTCGACGACCCGTTCGACATGTATCGGCGGATGCGCCAGGACGCACCGCTGTACTACGAAGAAGACGAGGACTACTACGCGCTGACCCGCCACGCGGACATGGCGGCGGCGTTCAAGGACTACGAGTCCTTCTCGTCGGCCCGCGGATGCGATCTGGCCATGGTGCGTAAGGGCGACGTGCCGCAGAAGTCGATCATCTTCATGGATCCCCCTGACCACCGGCACATGCGCAGCCTGTTGAACAAGGCGTTCACCCCGCGCGCGGTCCAGTCGCAGAAGGAGTCGGTGATCGAGGTCATCGAGAAGTATCTCGGCGCGATCAAATCCGACGAGTTCGACCTCGTGCAGGACTTCTCAGGCCCGTTCCCGGTCGAGGTGATCACGCGAATGGCAGGTGTGCCCGAGGAGTATCGCCAACAGGTCCGGCACTGGATCGACACCAGCCTGCACCGCGAGCCCGGGCACGTCGAGCAGGGCGAGGAAGCCATGCAGGCCAACATCGACTCGGGCGTGTACTACTACGGCCTGGTACAGGAGCGCCGCGAGAATCCGCAGGACGACATGATCAGCCGGCTCATCGCCGCCGAGATCCCGTGCGAGAGCGGCGAGCTGCGCAAACTCGACGACATCGAAATCACCGGGTTCGCAGTGTTGTTGGGTGGCGCGGGTGCCGAGACCGTCACCAAGCTGCTCGGCACGGCGGCCGTGATCTTCGGACATCACCCGGAACAGTGGCAGATGCTGCAGGAAGACCGCAGCAAGATCCCGGCCGCAGTGGACGAGCTGCTGCGCTACGAGGGACCGGTCCAATACAACGTCCGCTACACGATCAAAGAGGCACATCTGCCAAGCGGCACCATCCCGCCGAACAAGCCGGTGTTCGTCTGTGGCGCGGCAGGTAACCGCGACCCCGAGGCGTTCACCGACGCCGACACATTCGACATCGACCGCGATCGCACCGAGGCTCAGAACCTCGGGCTCGGCTACGGGATTCACAGCTGCCTGGGCGCTGCGCTGGCCCGCATGGAAAGCGCCATCGCGCTGGAGTACCTGCTCGATTTCACGCCGCGCTACGAGATCGACTGGGACGGGCTGAAGCGTGTGCACATGCAAAACGTCGCAGGCTACTCGAATGTGCCGGTGAAGGTGTTGCGGTGAGCAAGGTCGAAGTCGACTTCGGCCTGTGCGAGAGCAACGGGGTGTGCATGGGCATCATCCCCGAGGTGTTCGATCTCGACGATCAGGACTACCTGCACATCCTTCAGGACGAAGTCACCTCCGAGAACGAGCAGCAGATCCGCGAAGCGGTTCGACAGTGCCCGCGGCAGGCCATCTCGATCCGCGAAGAGTGACGAACACCGAAACGTCGATCTCGGCGGAGATCTAGTCGGGCACTAACGGGCATTCGATCTCCTTGGCTTTCAGTCGATTTCGCTGATGGCTTGTTCGGGGCAGTTATCGATGGCGTCTTTGGCCGCACCTTCAAGCCCGGCCGGCACCTCTGACGGGTAGGCGACGGCGTACCCGTCGTCGGTCAGGTTGAAGACCTCGGGGCACAGCGTCAGACACATGCCGTGGCCACGGCACCGTTGATCGTCGACCGTCACCTTCATGACTCAGCGCCGGCAAGGTCGAATTCGAGATGCAGCTCGGTGAGACCACGCAGGATGTAGGTCGGAATGTATTGATAGCGGCGATCATCCGCGGGACCGTGCTTGCTCTCGCTGATCCTGATGTCAGTGGTGCGATCCAGCAGACGCTCGAGCCCGACGCGGGTCTCGGCACGCGCGAGCGGCGCGCCGGGACAGCTGTGGATGCCGCGGCCGAAGGCGAGGTGCTGGCGCGCGTTCTTGCGTTCTGGGTCGAAAGTGTCCGGCTCGTCGAAGCGTCGCGGGTCCCGGTTGGCGGCCCCGTTGACGACCATCATCGTGCAGCCCGCGGCAACGGCCTCGTCGCCGACGGTGGTCGGCACCCGGGACAACCGGAAGTCGCCCTTCACCGGGCTCTCGATGCGCAGGCATTCCTCGATGAAGTTCGGGAGGAGGGTGCGGTCCTCGCGCAGCTTTCGCTGGATGTCGGGACGGTCCCCGATCACCTTCAACGCCGTCCCGAGCAGCCGCACGGTCGTTTCCTGTCCGGCCGAGAAGACATTGGTGGCGACCCGCACGACGTCTCTGACCTCGGGCATGGTGCCGTCCGGGAACGTCGCCGTGGCCAAGCCGGTCAGGACGTCGTCGCGGGGTTCGCGGCGACGATCTTGGACATACGTCGCGAACACCTCGTAGAGGTACTCCAGCGGGGTTTTGGTCAGCGTCTTGTCGGCGTTGCCGAGACCGCCACCGTGAGTGCCGCGCGCAAGCCGCTCGATGAGCTCCTCGCGGTCCTCGTCCGGGACGCCGAGGAGGTCGGCGATGACGAACAATGTGAACGGACCCGCGAAGCCCTTGATGAACTCGCCTTCACCGGGAGCGAGGAAGGTGTCAAGGATCTCGTCGGCGAGCTGCCACATCGCATCCTCGTTCTCCTTGAGGCGCTTGGGCGTGATCAGCCGCATCAACAGCGCGCGGTGATTCGTGTGTGTCGGCGGGTCGAGGGTCGGCAGCTGGTCGCTGAACGGAATCTCGTCGCGGTGCTTCTCGATCAGTTCGGTGACGTCATCACCCTCGAGCGGGACCGGAAAGCCAGGGAACGGTCCGGTGACCGAGATGCAGGACGAGAACGTCTGCTCGTCGTTGTAGACATCGACGGCCTCCTGCCAGCCCGTCACCATCGTCACGCCGTAGTGGTCCTCCCGGCTGACCGGGCACTTATTGCGAAGTGCCTCGTAGAACGGGTAAGGGTCGTCCACCAGCCGACCGTCCCTGAAGAAATCGACCGAGGTGAGGTCCTCCGCCATGCGCTACTCCGTTTCACCGATCTCGCCATGCGAGAACGCGCCTCTCATTCTTGAGTATTACATTTCCACAGAGGCAGTGCGGCGTCAACGAGGGGTCGATCTCTTCGACGGTGCGGAACGCAACCTTCGGGAACGCGGCGAGTGAAAGGTCAGTCGGCGTCGCGCAGCAGTGCGACGTCGGATACCAACCGGATGTGGTCGGCCATCGCGGTTGACGCCTGATCGGAATCTTGTCGCCGCACCGCCTCGGCGATCCGTCGGTGTCCCTCGAGCGAGGCCCGCGGACGGTGCTCCTGCGACAACGACTCGATCCGGGTTTCCTTTATCAGCCCGGAGATCTCATGCATGAGTTTCGCAAGCAAGGACGAGTGTGCCGCGGTGGTTATCGCCTCATGGAACATCTCGTCACCGACGACACCTCGGTCACCGGCCTCTATCTCGGACTCCATCGTTGCGATGGCCCGATCAATGGCGGCCATATCCTCGTTGGAGCGCCTGGCCGCAGCCAGCCCGGCCAACTTCACCTCGAGTGCTTCGCGGGCCTCGATGATGTCGGGTATCCGGTCGGCGTGTTCGCGCAGCGCCTTGATGGCGCGCTCCTCGGTGGGACGACGCACGAGGATCGCGCCGTCGCCATGGCGGACCGATAACACACCCTGCACTTCGAGTGCCACCAGCGCCTGACTCAGTGACGCCCGGCTGACGCCAAGTTTTGCCGCCAGATCACGCTCGGCGGGCAGGCGATCACCGGGCGTCATCTCGTTGTCGGCGATGTACGCACACAGTTGCTCGACGATGACTTCATACAGCCGTGGCCGGGTGACAGGCCTAAGTTGCTGAACCACTGACTCACCTACTCTCTGCTCCAACCATACCCAGCCGGCATGTGCCCTTCGGGTAAGCGTGGTCACAATGCATGTTGACAGTGACCGTCCTCACTGATTTACTGGCTAGGCCAATGCTCCACTAGGTCAGTCGGCCTAACGGATAGATCCCGGAGATCTTCGATGCCGCTTGAGCTCATTCCGATCCTGGCCCTCATCGCGATGTTCGTGGCCGCCACGCTGCTGCCGATCAACATGGGCACGCTGGGCTTCGTCGCCGCATTCCTGGTCGGGACGATCGCCGTCGGGATGAACACCGACGACATCATCGCCGGCTTCCCCAGCGACCTGTTCCTCACACTGGTCGGCGTCACCTACTTATTCGCGATCGCCCAGAACAACGGCACTGTCGACCTGATGATTCGGGGAGCGGTTCGGCTCGTGCGCGGTCGCGTCGCATTCATTCCGTGGGTGATGTTCGGGATCACCGGTCTGCTGACCGCATTGGGCGCGCTCGGCCCGGCCGCCGTGGCCATCATCGCCCCGATCGCGCTCAGCTTCGCGAAGCAGTACAAGATCAACGCGCTGCTGATGGGCATGATGGTGATCCATGGCGCCCAGGCTGGCGGCTTCTCGCCGATCAGCGTCTACGGCGTCACCGTCAACAACATCGTCGCCAAGGCCGAGCTGCTGAACAGCCCGCTGGCGCTGTTTCTGGGCAGCCTCTTCTTCAACGCCGGAATCGGCGTGCTGCTGTTCGTGTTCCTCGGCGGACGTTCCTTGATCGGTCGCACCGTGCACGACTCCGATGGTTCGATGGGTGGGCCGCCCGACCCCGACGGCACCGGGGGACCGACGCCATCCGACGACGGCACCGGTGCCACGGCCACGGTGACCAAGACCGAGCCGCGCGTCGTGGCCAAGCCAGTGCCGACGAAGTCGGTGACCTATGACCAGGTGCTCACGCTGATCGGGTTGGCCGCGCTGGCAGTGTTCTCGCTGATCCTCGATCTCGATATCGGCTTCGTGTCGATGACCGTCGCCGCCGTGCTCGCGCTGGCATCGCCGAAGTCCCAGAAGGGGGCGGTATCGCAGATCAGTTGGTCAACGGTGCTCTTGATCGGTGGCGTGCTGACCTTCGTCGGCGTACTGCAGGAAGCGGGCAGCGTCGAGTGGGTCGGTAACGGCGTCGCCAAGCTCGGAATGCCGTTACTCGTCGCGCTTCTGCTCTGCTACCTCGGTGGCATCGTGTCCGCCTTCGCATCGTCGACCGCCATCCTGGGCGCCACCATCCCGCTGGCCGTGCCGCTGCTGTTGGCCGGGGAGGTTAGTCCGATCGGAGTGGTTGTCGCGCTGGCGATTTCGTCTACGATCGTCGACGTCAGTCCCTTCTCGACCAACGGGGCGCTGGTGCTCGCCAACGCCCAGGACGTCGACCGCGACCGGTTCTACAAACAGATCCTGAAGTACAGCGCGCTAGTGGTGGCCATCGGGCCGCTGGTCGCCTGGGCGACGATCGTCCTGCCGGGCTGGCTCTGACACCAACGGTCGGCGCCGTTGTCGGGCATCTCTGCCCGGCGACGGCGTTCGGCGTTGAAGGCAGATGAGATCGCCATCTCAACCACTTCTTAGAAACTCACCCTTGACGGCCAGGTCAGAACGTGATTTTCTGAATTGGCTAGTCCACTAGCTCACTGAGTCACTAGGCCTAAAGGTGGTCCCACGATGACATCGACAATCTCCGCCTCGACACCGCCCACCGGACCTCTGACCGGGCTGGTCGTCATCGACTTGACCCGAGCCCTTGCTGGGCCGCACGCGGCGATGATGCTCGGCGACCTCGGCGCCGACGTGGTCAAGGTTGAGAACCCGCGCGGCGGCGACGACACCCGCGGCTGGGGTCCGCCATTCGTCGAACCGGCGCACGGCGAGCGTGAATCCACCTATTTCCTGTGTGCGAACCGGAACAAGAAGTCAGTGACGCTTGACCTCAAAGAAGAGGCCGGCAGGGCCGCGTTGCGCGCGCTGGTCCGCCAAGCCGACGTCCTCATGGAGAACTTCCGCCCCGGAGTCCTTGACAGACTTGGGTTTTCCCAACAGCAGCTGGCCGAGATCAATCCGCGCTTGGTCGTGCTGTGCATCAGCGGTTTCGGCCACGACGGCCCGGAAGCCGGACGCGCAGGCTACGACCAGATCGCACAGGGTGAAGCCGGACTGATGTCGGTAACCGGCTCAGCGCCGACCGATGTGCAGCGCGTCGGGGTACCGATCGCTGACCTGTTGGCCGGAATGTACGGCGCGTTCGGAGTCCTTGCGGCACTACAGGAGAGGGAGCGCACCGGCCGTGGTCAGGTAGTGCGTGCGTCGCTGCTCGCCGCGGTCGTCGGAGTGCACGCGTTTCAGGGCACGAAGTGGACGGTCGGCGGCCAGGTCGGCGAGGCCACCGGTAACCACCATCCGTCGATCTGCCCGTACGGCTTGTTTGAGACGGCCGACGGCGCGGTGCAGATCGCGGTCGGTAGTGAGGGCCTGTGGAAGCGGTTCTGTGACGGCTTCGGGCTCGATCCGGAGACCCCGGGAATGGCGTCGAACCCGCAACGCGTGTCGAACAGCAAGCGGGTCAAGGAGATGGTTCAAGCCGCCTTCGCGCTGCACTCCACCGACGAACTACTGGCAAAGCTGGACCGAATCGGTGTGCCGGCCGGGCGAATTCGCACCATTCGCGAGGTCTATGAATGGGAGCAGACGAAGTCTCAGGGCCTGCTCATCGACGTCGATCACGCCACGTTAGGGACCATCACCCTGCCTGGTCCGCCGCTGCGGTTCTTCGACGCCGACGGTGCCGAACTCACCCGAAACGAGCACCGCGCTCCCCCGGTGCTCGGCGCCGACAACGATCTCGTTGCGGCGGTGCTCCAGGCGGACCACCGATGAGCCGACTCAGTGCACGCGAAGTGATCGACGTTCTCGTCGACGAAGGTTCTTGGGCATCATGGGATGTCACCTTGCCGGACGTGGGGGCGAGCACCGAATACGCCAACGAACTGGCGTGCGCGCGCGCCAAGACGGGCGTTGACGAATCAGTGCTCACCGGTGGTGCGTCGATCCTCGGCCATCGAGTAGCGATTGCGGTATGCGAGTTCGGATTTCTCGGCGGCTCGATCGGCGTCCACGCTGCTGATCGACTCACGACGGCCATCCGGCGCGCCACGGCCGAACGGCTCCCCCTACTGGTCCTGCCGACATCAGGAGGCACCCGCATGCAGGAGGGCACGACGGCCTTCCTGCAGATGGTGCGGATCACTGCGGCCGTTGCCGATCACAAGGCGGCTGCGCTGCCCTACCTTGTCTACCAGCGACATCCCACCACCGGCGGCGTGTTCGCCTCATGGGGGTCGCTGGGCCATCTCACGCTCGCTGAGCCCGGGGCGTTGATCGGGTTCCTCGGACCTCGGGTGTATGAGGCGCTACACGGACGGCCCTTCCCGTTGGGTGTGCAGACCGCCGAAAACCTGTACCGCCATGGGCTTCTCGATGCGGTGTGCCGTCCGGACGAGCTCGCCTGCATCGTGGCCGGGGCGCTGGACATCGTGTCGGCGCCGCAGCGCGCGCCCTTCGTCACGCCCGTTCTGGACCGTACCCGCGATGCCGTGCCCGCGTGGATGTCCGTTCAGGCGTCCCGGCACCCGGAGCGGCCGGGTGTGCGGGATCTGCTCGCCGCCGCTGCTACCGGCGTCGTTGCTCTCCACGGCACCGGCCAGGGTGAGGTCGACGCCGGGTTAATCGTGGCGTTAGCGCGATTCGACGACGTGTCGTGCGTGCTGCTCGGCCAGGATCGCCTCGCGCAGGCCAACACTCCGATCGGGCCGGCAGCACTACGTCTGGCTCGACGCGGCATGCGTTTGGCCGCCGAGCTGCGCCTACCTCTGGTGTCGATCATCGACACGCCGGGGGGCGCGCTTTCTAGGGAGGCAGAAGAAGGCGGCGTCGCAGGCGAAATCGCGAGGTGCATTGCCGACATGATCGCCCTTGACGTGCCAACGGTTTCGGTACTGCTAGGACAGGGCACCGGTGGTGCCGCGCTAGCGTTATTTCCTGCCGACAGAATGTTGGGCGCCACGCACGGATGGCTGTCGCCGCTGCCGCCGGAGGGTGCCAGCGCTATCATGCACCACACCACGCAGCGGGCTCCCGAAGTCGCAGACAGGCAAGGCATCCGCTCGGCGGACCTTCTCGCCGATGGTGCGATCGACGACATCATTCCCGAATATCCTGATGCAAGAAGGGAACCCGAACAGTTCTGCATCCGGGTAGCAGCAGCGGTCCGCCACGAGCTCGCATCGTTGGCAACTCTCGATTCGGCCACCCGACTTCGCCGCCGGATCCAGCGATTCGACATGTTGCTCACGCCAACGCCGGCGGTCACCGCCGAAAGCGCTTGAGATTCTGGAATCTTCGGCTGAACCACGTCAAACCGTTAGAAACGCCCCAGCCACGAACTCACGCTTCGGAGAGTCACGGCCGGACCAGGCGCAGCCTCTCCCACCCCCGGACGGTGGAGGTCGGCGCATGACCGCGTACGCCGCCTGGTTGGTGAAGATCGTCGCCTTGAGATTCGTGTCGACGAGAAAGTCGATGTCCTCGCCGGTGATCTGACCGGGAATTCCTGGCTGCCACAGCCCCGCCGCGTGCAGCAGCACATCGAGTCCGCCGAGCGTTTCGGCGGCTCCGGTCACCATGTCGTTGACAGCCGCGGAGTCGCGGACGTCGCACTGCACCCACGACACGCCTGCGCGATCGGGTGGCGTCGTCCGGTGATACGTCGCGACGACGGCGGCCCCCGCCTCACTCAGCACTTGAACCGCGGCCGCTCCGATCCCGGTCGCTCCGCCCGTGACGAGTATCCGCCTGCCTTGCAGTGGTTGTGTTGTGTCATGCGTAGATAGTTAGACAAACGTCAACTATATGCAAGAGTGAATCTGACTGTTACAGTGCGCTAATGCCAAGAAATGGCGTGGTTGCAGTCGCTGGCGGTAGTCAGCGTCGGGCCTCGTATCAGCGGGCAAGATCCCACGAGACCAAGCGCGCCCTGGTGCAGGCGGCGATGGCGTTGTGGCGCACCAACGGCTACGCCAAGACGACCGTCGCCGACATCTGCCGCGCGGCCGGCGTCTCCCGCGCGCTGTTCTACTTCTATTTCCCGGCCAAGGAGGACGTGCTCTTCGAGGTCGGCCTGCTGTCGACCCGCGCCGCGCAAAAGACCATGCGGGCATTGCTTCGCACCGACTACGACGTGGAATCGGTGATCGCCGAGGCACTGCGCAGCCTGGAACGCTCGATGGCGCGCAATCCCCGCGACCTCGTCATCGAGACGATCCTCGAGGGCTATCGGCACGAGCTCCGCATTCTTGCCGGTGATCTGCCAGATGATGTCGACGCCGACTTGTTCGGCGAGCTGTTCGCGAAGGCGCAAGAAGACGGCAAAATGGCGGCCCATGTCGACGTGCGCCACCTGTCCCGCCTGGCGCAGATGCACGTCAGCGAGGGTGTGCGCCATTGGGCCGGGGGAGGCTATGGCGACCGCTCCTTCGCCGAGGTCGTCACGCGCGACATCGCGGCCCTGATCGCCGGCTACAACCAACGTCCCGCTTAGAGGAGCGTGCAGATGAAGGTGTCGATGGTGACTGGGCCAGGTGAGACGCGGTTGGTCGACGTGCCCAGGCCGGCCGTCGGGGCGACGGACGTGCTCGTCAAGATCCGCGCCTGCGGGTTCTGCGGCTCCGACGCGTTGTACATCGCGATCGGCGGCGTTCCGCCCCGCCAGGGGCACACCCCATTGGGTCATGAGCCGGCGGGCGAGGTCGTCGAGGTCGGCAACGACGTCGCCGGCATTGCGGTGGGCGACCATGTCGTCATCAACCCGATGGCCGCGCCAAGCGGGATCATCGGCAACGGCGGCGCAACCGGTGCGCTGGCGGACTATCTGCTCATCGAGAACGCGCTGCGAGGCACGAGCCTCGAGGTCGTGCCCGACCACGTTCCCCTTGAAGTGGCCGCCCTCAACGAACCGATGGCCGTTGCCCGCCACGGCGTCAACCGTCCCCCTGCCCTTCGGGCGGGAGGTGCCCCCAGCCAACCCAAACCCTCCGACAAGGTCGTGGCGTTCGGCGCCGGTCCGATCGGACTGGGTGCCACGATCGCGTTCAAATCGCTTGGGGTCAGCCACGTCGTGGTCGCCGACCTCCTCCCGGCGCGCCTCGAGAAGGCCCTCGCGGTCGGTGCCGACGCGGTGATCAGCTCGGCCGACGAGGACGTCGCCCAACGGCTCCTCGAACTACATGGCGAAGGCGAGTCAATGTTTCCCGGCAAGGTGGGCACAGACATCTACTTCGACGCCGCCGGAGCACCCGCGGTGATCAACACCGCGTTGGCGGCCGCCAAGCCCGGCGCTCGACTCGGCGTCGTCGCCGTGCACAAACAGCCGGTACCGGTCGACTTCGTGAACATCATGAGTAACGAGATCACCATCGTCGGATCGATGGGTTATCCCGACGAAATCTTCGAAGTCACCAAAGACATCATCGCCAACTGGGAAAAATATGCGGTGATCGTCAGCCACACGATCCCGTTCGACAACGTCGACGAGGCCCTCCGCACGGCCTCCACACCCGGCGCCGCCGACAAGGTCGTCGTGACCTTCAATTGAGAGGAGCCCCCGATGGCGTGGGATTTCGAGACCGATTCTGAGTACCAGAAGGTGCTGGACTGGGCGGACGAGTTCGTCCGCGAGGAGGTCGAACCGCTTGACCTGGCGTTTCCGCATCTGCAGTTCGTGCCGCTGGATGACAAGCGCCGCAAGGTAATCGACCCACTCAAAGAAGAGGTGCGCCGGAAGGGGTTGTGGGCCACGCACCTTGGGCCAGAGCTTGGCGGGCAAGGCTACGGCCAGCTCAAGCTCGCGCTGCTGAACGAGATCCTTGGCCGCTCCCAGTGGGCCCCGATCGTGTTCGGCTGCCAGGCGCCCGACACCGGCAACGCCGAGATCATCGCCCACTTCGGCACCGACGAGCAGAAAGAGCGCTACCTGCGACCACTGCTCGACGGTGAGCTGTTCTCCTGCTACTCGATGACCGAACCGCACGCCGGCGCCGACCCGACGCTGTTCAAGACCACCGCCGTGCGCGACGGTGACGACTGGGTGATCAACGGCTGGAAGTTCTTCTCCTCCAACGCCAAAACGGCTTCGTTCCTGATCGTGATGGTGGTGACCAACCCCGAGGTCAGTGCCTACCAGGGCATGTCGATGTTCCTGGTGCCGACCGACACACCGGGTGTCAACATCGTGCGCAACGTCGGCCTCCATGGCGAGCGTGAAGGCGAGGGCTCACATGCCCTGATCCACTACGACAACGTGCGGGTGCCTGCCGACGCGGTGCTGGGCGGCGAGGGGCAGGCGTTCGTGATCGCGCAGACCCGGTTGGGTGGCGGCCGCATCCACCACGCCATGCGGACCATCGGCCTGTCCCGCAGGGCGCTGGACATGATGTGCGAGCGGGCGCTGAGTCGCGAGACCCAGGGCAGCCTGCTGTCGGACAAGCAGTTTGTGCAGGGCTACATCGCCGATTCGTACGCGCAGCTGCTGCAGTTCCGGCTGATGGTGCTCTACACCGCGTGGGAGGTCGACAAGTACAACGACTACAAGAAGGTGCGCAAGGACATCGCCACGGTGAAGGTGGTCATGCCGACCGTGCTGCACGACATCGCCTGGCGGGCAATGCAAGTCCACGGCGCGCTCGGGGTCACCAACGAGATGCCGTTCCTGGGTATGGTCACCGGCGCAGCAGTGATGGGGCTGGCCGACGGTCCGACCGAGGTACACAAGACGACGGTCGCCAAGCAGGTGCTGCGCGACTACAAGCCCACCGACGACACCTGGCCCACCGAATGGACCCCGCGCAAGCGCGAAGCCGCGCGGGCCAAGTACGCCGACTACCTGGAGAACGAAGTAGGGAATCTGTGAGCGAGATTGACACCGCGCGGGCGGAGGCCCCGCGGATAGATACTGCGCGGCTTGCCGATTGGATGGACAGCGCCGCGCTGCCCGGCAAGGGTGAGTCACTGGCAGCCCGATTCCTGTCCGGCGGAACCCAGAACGTGATCTACGAGCTGCGCCGCGGTGAGGAGCAATGCGTCATCCGCATGCCACCGCCCGGCGCACCGCCCGACCGGGACAAGGGCGTCCTGCGGGAATGGCGGATCATCGAGGCCCTCGACGGCACCGACGTCCCGCACACGAAGGCGGTCGGCGTGTGCCCGGACGCCTCGGTGCTAGGCCGCCCGTTCTACCTGATGGGATTCGTTGACGGCTGGTCTCCCATGGATCAGCACGGTAAGTGGCCCGCACCATTCGACGACGACCTCAACACCCGGCAGGGGCTGAGTTACCAGCTGGCCGAGGGCATTGCGTTGCTGTCCAAAGTCGACTGGCAGGCAAAGGGACTGCAGGATCTCGGCCGCCCGGACGGCTTTCACGAGCGCCAGGTCGACAGGTGGATCGGCTTCCTCGAACGGATCAAGAAGCGCGAGCTTCCCGGCCTCGAGGTGGCCACCGACTGGCTGCGGGCCCACAAGCCGCTCGACTTCATTCCCGGCCTCATGCACGGCGACTACCAGTTCGCCAACGTCATGTACCGGCACGGCGCCCCGGCCCAATTGGCGGCCATCGTCGACTGGGAGATGGGCACCGTCGGCGACCCGAAACTTGACCTGGGCTGGATGGTGCAGAGCTGGCCCTTGGACGGTGAAGCCGCCGATTCCTCCGACGGGATGAGCTACGTCGACATGCACGGCATGCCGTCACGCGACAAGGTCGTCGCGCACTACGCCGAAGTATCGGGTCGCCAGGTGGACGACCTGGATTACTATCTGGTGCTGGCGAAGTGGAAGTTGGCGATCGTGCTGGAGCAGGGCTTCCAGCGCGCAGGCACTGACGAGAAGCTGCTGGCCTTCGGCCCGGTCGTGACGGACTTGATGGCGTCGGCGGCCGAGCTGGCCGAGTCCACCGACTACAGCTGACATGCGCGCCGCGGTCTGCCCGGCGTACGGGGCGCCGGACGTCGTCCGCATCGACGAGCAGCCGTCGCCGGAGGTGTCTCCCGGTCACGTGCGTGTCAAGGTGGCCGCGGCAGCGGTGAACTTCCCCGATGTGCTGCTGATCGCCAACGAGTATCAGATCAGCGTGCCGCCTCCGTTCGTGCCCGGCAGTGAGTTTGCCGGCGTGATCGTCGAGACCGGTGACGGCGCAGACGGTTTCGGTGTCGGTGACCGGGTCACCGGCACCGGGCTCTACGGCGCCTTCGCCGAAGAGGTCATGGTGCCCGCCGCTGCGCTTTCGCGGATACCCGACGGCGTTGACGAGCGCACCGCCGCGGCCTTCGGCGTGGCGTATCGCACGGCGTATCACGCTCTGCGGTCGATGGCGCGCGTGCAGGAGGGCGACGAGTTGGTCGTGCTGGGCGCGGGCGGGGGCGTCGGCCTTGCGGCTGTCCAGCTCGGCGTGCAGCTCGGCGTTTCGGTCACCGCGGTCGCGTCATCGACCGAAACGCTTGATGTGGCAGCGGGTTACGGCGCCAAGCACCTCGTCGACCACAAGTCGGGCGACTTGCGCGCCGCGCTGCGAGGCGCCCTGCCCTGCGGTGCCAATGTGATCATCGACCCGGTCGGCGGTGAGCTGTCCGAACCCGCATTGCGATCGCTGAGCCGCGGCGGTCGATTCGTCACCGTCGGATTCGCCTCCGGCGTCATCCCCCGCATCCCGCTCAACCTGGTGCTCGTCAAGGGTGTGCACCTTCTCGGGTTTCAGTTCCAGGATGTGCCGCCCGATGAATTCGCAAGGAACGAAGAAGAATTGCGGGAGCAACTCGTCAGTGGCCGGGTACCGCCTCACATCTGCGCCGTGTACCCGCT
>JAVRPG010000507.1:0-10617 GCA_032162325.1 Mycobacterium sp.
TCGTAGTTGCGGCCAGCTTTCCCCTCGGGTCCGACAAGTCCGTGGTCCTGCCAGACTCGGACGGTGCCCACAGCAGGTCCCGTCAACGGCCACGTCTCGCATTGGTTCACCGAACGCCCATCCGTGCGTCCGCCGTTGCCAGGGAGCCGCGACGCCGACGTGTGCATCGTCGGCGCCGGATACACGGGGCTGTGGACGGCGTACTACCTGAAACGGGCCGACCCGTCGCTGCGCATCGTGGTGCTCGACGCCCGCTTCGCCGGCTTCGGCGCGTCGGGACGAAACGGGGGCTGGCTGTCAGGGCTGGTTCCCGGTGATCGCAACCGGATGGCGCAGCTGTACGGCCGCGACCGCGTGCTGGCGTGGCAGCAGGCGCTCAACGAGGCCGTCGACGAGGTCATCGACGTCGCGGCGGCCGAAGGCATCGACGCAGGCATCGTCAAGGGCGGCACCATGCAGGTGGCCCGCAGCCGTGCGCAGGCGTCGCGGCTGGCCGCCGAGATCGACGAGGAACTGAGCTGGAAGGTCGACGGCATCGCGCCTTTGACCAAAGCCGAAGCGGCCGAACGGATTCAGTTCGACGGCGTGGTTTCGGCCTACCACACGCCGCACTGCGCGCGTATCCAACCCGCCCAGCTGGCGCGCGGCCTGGCCGATACCGTCGAGCGGCTCGGTGTCGACGTCTACGAGGACTCACCCGTCACCGCGATCGTGCCCGGTCGCGCGGTCACACCACTCGGCACGGTCAGCGCGCCGATCGTGCTGCGGGCCACCGAGGGCTTCACCGCACGGATGCGGGGGTTGCGACGCCGGTGGCTACCGATGAACAGCTCGATGATCGCCACCGATCCGATTCCAGCGAGCGTCTGGGCGTCGATCGGCTGGGAGGGCCGCGAAACCGTCGGCGACACCGCGCACGGCTTCTTCTACGCCCAGCGCACCGTCGACGACCGCATCGCGATCGGCGGGCGCAGCGTGCCATACCGGTATGCCTCCCACACCGACGTCGACGGCCGGGTCCCCGAGCGCACCATCAGCCACCTGACCGCGACACTGCACTCGATCCTTCCGCAGGTCCGTGACGTCCCGATCGCGCACGGCTGGTGCGGGGTGCTGGCCGTGCCGCGCGACTGGGAGGCCAGCATCGTGCTCGACAAGTCGACCGGTCTCGGGTGGGCAGGCGGATACGTCGGCCATGGCGACACCGCCACAAACCTCGCAGGCCGCACGCTCGCGGACCTGGTGCTCGACCGCCGCACCCCGCTGACCGAGCTGCCGTGGGTCGGCCACCGCTCACGCAACTGGGAGCCCGAACCGCTGCGCTGGCTCGGCGTGCGCGGCATGTACCTCGCGTACAAGGCCGCCGACTGGCATGAAGCCCGCGGGCGATCGACGACATCGCCGATCGCGGTCGTCGCCGACAAGATTGCAGGCCGCCCGCACTAACCGGTGCTCTCCGCCTTCTCCTTGAGCCGCTGCAGCGTCAGCTGGATGTGCTCGGCGTTGGCCGCATCGCGGTCACGCACTCCGGTGCCGACCCACGCCGTCTTGGTGAACCAGCCGGGACGGCGGTCCCACGTCCGCTCGGTGACGTGGCACCCGCCGTCGGCGCCGGCGATGTCATAGCGCCAACGCGCGATGGGCAGACCCAAGTAGCGGACGTCGAAGGCGAAGACCTGGCCCGGTTGGGCGTCGGTGACGGTGCACGTGGTGCTCCATCGGTAGATGCCGTTGCGATTGTGTCCCTTGAACACCGCGCCCTGGCGGGCGGCGTCGCCCTTGCGCCATTCCATCGCGGCCGCCTCTTCGGCGCACGACGCCAGCGTGGGTAAGTCGGTGATCAGGTGGTACACCCTGTCCGGATCGGCACTGATGCTCACCTCGGCCTGCGCGGAGGCCGGCTCCTGATCCGTCATGCCGCGATCGTAGCGATGTGTCAGGAATCACGGACCACACTTGCGTCGTTGGCATATCTATGACTGACCGACCCGTACTTGAGCCCACCGCCTCTCATCCCATCACCGTCGAACCGACCGGAAAGCACGTGACCGTGCGCGTCAACGGTGAAGTGGTGGCGGACACCGACGAGGCACTGACTCTGCAAGAGGCCACCTATCCCGCTGTGCAGTACATCCCTCTGCGCGACGTCGTTGCCGCCAGGCTCAAGCCCAGCGCCACGGAGACCTACTGCCCGTTCAAGGGCGACGCCAGCTACTACCACGTCGTCACCCAGGGCGGCGAAACCGTCGAAGACGCGATCTGGACCTACGAGAAGCCCTACCCCGCCGTGGCCGCGATCGCCGGACATGTCGCGTTCTATCCCGACAAAGCGGACGTCACGGTCGCATAGCCTGGTGCGGTGCACAGCTCTGCCAGCGTCGTCAGCAGCGTTGTGTTGGCCGGGCCTGCCAGCCCCGGCCTGACCTTGTCGCCGCTGCGGCGCGGCCGCGGCGATCCGTGCTATCACGTCGCACCTGACGGCGCGATCTGGCGCACCAGCTTGTTGCGCAGCGGACCGGTCACGGCGCGAATCACGAAGTCGGCGACCGATACCGTCGACTGCGAGGCATGGGGAACGGGCGCAACGGAATTCGCCGAGACATTGCCCGCGCAGCTGGGCGCCGACGATGACGCGTCCGGTTTCGCGCCCGACGAGCCGACCATCGCCGCCGCGCATCAACGGGTGCCGCATCTGCGGCTGGGCCGCACCGATCGCGTGCTGGAGGCGCTCATCCCTGCGGTCCTCGAGCAGCGGGTGTCCGGCATGGACGCCCGTCGCGCATGGCGGGCGCTCGTCACCAAGTTCGGCTCGCCGGCACCTGGACCGGCGCCCGCGCACATGCGGGTGCCGCCCTCTGGCGAGGTGTGGCGGCGCATCCCTTCATGGGAGTTCCATCGCGCCAACGTCGACCCCGGGCGGGCCCGCACCATGGTGGCGTGCGCGCAGCGCGCCGACTCGCTGGAGCGGCTGGCCACACGACCGCCCGCGCAGGCACGCGCGGCGTTGATGTCGCTGCCGGGAGTCGGGGAGTGGACAGCGGCCGAGACCGCTCAGCGTGCCTTCGGCGATGCCGACGCATTGAGCGTCGGTGACTACCACCTGGCCAAGATGATCGGCTGGAGCCTGCTGGGCCGTCCGATCGACGATCCGGCGATGGTGGAGTTACTCGAGCCACTGCGGCCACATCGGCACCGCGCGGTGCGGCTGCTGGAGGTCAGCGGCCTCGCGCTCAATCCGCGATTCGGTGCCAGGCGGGCGATACCGAATCTTCGCGCGATCTAGCCGTGATTACCGGCTATGCCGCGTGGGTACACGGCGCAGATGAGTGAATTCACAATCCCTGGCTTGTCGGACAAGCAAGGCAGCGAGGTTGCCGACATCCTGCAGAAGGTGCTGAGCACCTACAACGACCTACACCTGACACTGAAGCACGTGCACTGGAACGTCGTCGGGCCGAACTTCATAGGCGTGCACGAGATGATCGACCCGCAGGTCGAACTCGTGCGCGGGTATGCCGACGATGTCGCCGAGCGCATTGCGGCGCTGGGCAAGTCACCGCAGGGCACGCCGGGCGCGATCATCAAGGACCGCACCTGGGACGACTACTCCGTCGGCCGCGACACAGTGCAGGCGCACCTGGCCGCGCTCGACCTCGTCTACACCGGCGTGATCGAAGACAACCGCAAGGGCATCGACCGACTCGAGGAACTGGACCTCGTGTCCCAGGACCTCTTCATCGGCCAGACCGGAGAGCTGGAGAAGTTCCAGTGGTTCGTGCGTGCCCACCTGGAGAACACAGGCGGCCAGCTGGCCAACCGCGGCGCGCGGACCGAGAAGGCCGCCGCCAGCAAGGCCAAGAAGAAGGCGCCGGTCAAGTAGTAGCGGCTTCCTCCAGGGAGTCGTCGCGTACCGGACGGTCGGCGAGTTCCTCGTCGCGACCGAACAGGTATGGGTAGGCGATGCCCGCGATGGCCGCGCCCAACAGCGGCGCCAGCCAGAACACCCACAACTGCGCCGGGGCGCCGTCGCCGTTGAAGAACGCGACGCCGGTGGACCGCGCCGGGTTGACCGACGTGTTCGAGATCGGGATCGAGATCAGGTGGACCAGCGTCAAGGTCAGGCCAATCGACAAGCCCGCGAACCCTTTTGGTGCACGATCATCGGTTGAGCCCAGGATGACCAACAGGAAGATCCCGGTGAGGACCACCTCCGCGACGATCACCGCCCACAACGAGTACCCGCCGGGAGAGTGTTCGCCAAAACCGTTGGCGGCCATGTGGCCTGTCGCCGTCCAACCCGCCTGGCCCTTGGCGATCACGTAGATCACCATGCCCGCACCGATGCCGGCGATCACCTGGGTGATCCAGTAGCCGGGCACCGCCTTCCATTCCACCCGGCGGGCCAGCGCCGCACCCAGCGTGACCGCGGGATTGAAGTGGCCGCCGGAGATGGTGCCGAACGCATAGACGCCGGTGAGCACCGTCAGGCCGAACGCGAGCGCGACTCCGAGGAACCCGATTCCCAGCGAAGTGCCGTCGGACATGAACTTCGCGGCGAACACCGCGCTGCCGCAGCCGCCGAAGACCAACCAGAACGTTCCGATGAATTCCGCTGCCAGTCGGTGCAGCATTGTCGGCTCGCGCATCCGTGACTCCTCCGTTGGATGTGACGCTGTGCGGGGAGCGTTTCACGCCTGGGGCGAGCGCGGGCCCGTCGTGTCCGAATCGTTCCTGTATGGATACTTTCGCGACAGTGGCGTGACCTACTGTTCGCCCATCGCGTATTCGTCGACGGGGTTGGAGCGGGTGACGATGAGCGGATCGGTCTTCGTGAACGGGAAGTTCGGAAGGTCGTCGATGTGCATGTTGAATGTCGCGGCAAGCACTTCGCGGGAGTAGGCACTGGCCGATGCGCGGTAGCCGATGTCGCCCGGCGTCGGCTGGTCGAAGAAGATCGCGAAATGGAGATCGGGGGCGTCAACGACCTCGATGTGGTGCGGGTAGGCGCGCGGGATGAAGTAGACGTCACCCTCCTTCAGATACCAGGTGTCAAGAGTGCCACCGGGGTCCATCACCGTCATGCGCGCCGAACCCGTATGCACGTAACCCATTTCAGCGGTGATCGGATGCCAATGTGGTTCACGCATGCCGTCTTCGCGGATGCGCAGCGAGTACATGGACAAGTCCTTGCGCGCAGGCCAGAACTGCAGGCGGGCCAGCCGGGCCGAGCCGACCGCGATCCCGATCGGCGGGCTCTGCGCCTCGACTGCGAACTTGTGCGGGTCGTCGAATTGTGCCGTCGATGGCACGTTCGGATCGCCCGCGCGTCCAGCCAGCCTGCGGTCGGTCGTGTCGCGGCGGATCTTGGCGAAGTCCGAAGCGGGCAAGTCGTAGGTGTTACCCAGAACGGCGTCGGTCATGGCGCCGAAAGCCGCTGCCAGACCGAAGTCTTCCGGCCGTTCGCTGCGAAACGCGGATGAACTCGGCGGCGTCTTCGCCGATGTTCTCGATGTGGTGCAGCGAGCCGGAGTCGATGTGGAACATCTCTCCGGCGCTGACGGTGAAGCTGGAGAACTTGCTGTAGGTGTCCAGTACCGAGACCAGCGAAGTGCCCGACACGCAGTAGGTGAGCTCGATGTCATGGCCGAAGCTTCCCACTCGGCCGCCCCTCAGTGCCCTCGTTCTGCCTCCACGGTTTCGCGGTTGAGCCGCTGCGCCTTATAGATGGACACCGACGAGCGGGTGATGAGCAGGTAGGCGATGCCCACCGCGATCATCGCGCCAGGAATCACCGAGAACGAGCCGGTCATCTCGGCGACCATGATCATCACGGCGAGAGGAGCGTGCGCGACGCTTCCGAAGCAGGCCATCATCGCGACGACGACGAATATGCCTGGGCCGTCGGGAATTCCGGGTGCCCCTGCGAGGTCGGCCAGCCGCCAGATCGCCGCGCCGACGAACGCGCCGATCACGATGCCGGGGCCGAAGATGCCGCCCGATCCGCCGGTGCCAATCGACAGCGACGTCGCGACGATCTTGGCGAACGGCAGGATCAGCACGATCCACAGCGGGATTGGGAGCAAGGTGTCCTTGGCCGCCGCGAGTTGCGCCCAGCCGTAACCGCTCGACAGGATCTGCGGAATCAGCAGCGCCAGCAGGCCGACCAACAGCCCGCCGAGCGCGGGCTTGAGCACAGAACCGCCGGGCAGCCGCTTCGTCAGCGTCACCGTGCCGTAGAAGACGCGGGCGTAGAGATATCCGATTGCGGCAGAGACGATTCCGATCACCAGGAACCAGATGAGTTGGCGGGGGTCGAAGTGGTAGTTCGGCGCGATGAAGCCGAACAGCGGCTCGAAACCCTGGATCGAGCCATAGATCGCGTACGCCGTGCCCGAGGTGATGAAGCCGGGTATCAGCGTGCGGTAGTCGAAGTCCTCGCGGTAGACGATCGACGCCGCGAGCACCGCGCCGCCGAGCGGCGCACCGAAGATCGCGCCGATACCCGAGCCGATGCCGATCGACACCGCGACGCGGCCGTCCTCGTCGGACAGGTCCAGCCATCGGGTGAGCAGCGAGCCGAAGCCTGCCGAGATCTGCGCTGTCGGGCCTTCGCGGCCGCCAGAGCCGCCCGAGCCGATCGTCAGCGCGCTCGACACCATCTTCACGAGGACTGCGCGGGTGCGGATCGCCCGGGGATCGGTGTGCACTGCTTCGATCGCGCTGTCGGTACCGTGGCCCTCGGCTTCCGGGGCTAGCTTCGCGACGAGGTACGCCGACACCAGCGCACCGCCGAGGGTGATCAGCGGGATGGCCCACGCGCGATCGAACCCGGTTGAGCCGCGATCGCCGCCGTCGCCGTATGCCGTCGGCACGTCGTAGCCGCCGAGGAACCCGAGCAGAAACCGGCCGGAATAGTCCAGCATCAGGTAGAAGACGACGGCGCCCAAGCCCGCGATGATGCCGATCGCGACGCCGAGGATCAGCCACTTGCGCAGGTAACCGGAACGCCGAATGAAACCGCCAAGGCCGCCATCGGATTCGCGGGCCTCGGGCATGCTGCGGATGTTAGCCGACCGCCGAGATCTGCGTCAGGGTCGCGAACCTGCCCTCAACAGCCATGGTGCAGAAGTCGCAGAGCTACGGCGGAGGAAAGATGCTGCGGCCAGGCCTGAAAACATCTGCAAGGAAGGCGGTTTCGTAGCCACAGCGAGTACTCGCTTTGCAGAGTCCAGGTATCTTCACGGCGTCAAACAGGTACGTCGGTACTCACGACCGCCGTTGCCGACGGCCATAGGGTGCGCCTTACCAGGCAATTCAGAGAGGGACAGGTGTCATGACAGCACGCATCGCGATCGGGGCCGCTCTGGCGCAGGCCACAGCGTCGCCACGCCGCCGTTCGACGCCAGAGATCCCGACGTTGAAACGCCGGGTTCGCCGCCCGCGGCACGCCCGATAGCCTTTGGGCCGCTCTTGTCCGTTGACCAGAGACTCAACGGTAGGCGGTGAGGCGGGCGATGATCGCCACCTCTCCGTCATCGCCGATCGCCCGCGACTCGGCGACCCCGCTGCTCCTTCCGACCCGCAACGGCGTTCCGACATAACGGGATTCGGGGCCGCTGCGGAACTGGCGCAGAAAGTTCACCCGAAGTGATGCCGTGTTCAACGGCCGATCATCCCGGTTCTCGTTGACCGCGGCCGAGCCGAGCTGTGCAAGCGCGTTCGGCGCGAGCTCCAGCGACAAATCGCTGCTCACCGTCAACTCGCCAGGTCCCCGGCGGTGATGGTTGACCAAACCGCCGATGTGGTCCACCAGCATCGCCAACGCTGCGACGGTCGGCACACCGGTCAGGGGATTGATCATCCCGCCCGCGGGTATGGAGGCAACGCAGCGTTGCGGGCCTTCCTCGGACGTCACTCGGCCCAATGGCGTGTTCAGCGGGTGCGACATCGCCAACAAGCGTGTCGGGCGAGGGTCTGGCTGCATACCCCTAGGGGGTATATAGTGATGGCATGACCGAGGTCAATCACTCGCAGCACCAGACGCATGCCGAGCACGCGGAGCACGTCGCTGAGCACGGTCATGGTGGCCACGACCACGTCGCGCAGTTCCGCAGGCTGTTCTGGACCATGCTTGTGCTGGCGATCCCGACGGTCGCGCTGTCGGGGATGTTCGCGATGATCCTCGGCTACACCGTGCCGGACTTCCCCGCCTCGCACTGGGTGTCACCGGTGCTGGGCACCGTGATGTACCTCTGGGGCGGCCGGCCGTTCCTCACCGGAGCGATCAGTGAAATCCGTTCCCGCACACCGGGAATGATGCTGCTTATCGGTCTGGCCATCACGGTCGCTTTCGTCTCGTCGTGGGGCGCCAGCCTGGGCGTGTTGCCGCACAACCTCGACTTCTGGTGGGAGCTCGCGCTGCTGATCGTGATCATGCTGCTCGGCCACTGGATCGAGATGCGGTCGCTGGCGCAGACCACGTCGGCACTGGACTCCTTGGCGGCGCTTCTGCCCGACGAGGCCGAACGCGTCGTAGGCGACGCCGGCAACAACACTGAAACCGTCGCTCCGTCCGACCTGCGGGTCGACGACGTCGTGATCGTGCGGCCAGGCGGCAGTGTGGCTGCCGACGGAGTCATCGTCGATGGTGCCGCCGAGATGGACGAGTCCATGGTGACCGGCGAATCCCTGCCGGTGCGTCGCAGCGTCGGCGACACCGTCGTCGCAGGCACCGTCGCCACCGACTCCGCGCTGCGCGTCAAGGTCACGGCCGTCGGCGACGACACCGCGCTGGCCGGCATCCAACGACTGGTGACGGAAGCCCAGAACTCGTCGTCACGGGCACAGCGGCTCGCCGACAGGGCGGCGGCCGAGCTGTTCTGGTTCGCGCTTGGCGCGGCGATCGTGACCGCGGTGGTGTGGGGCTTTATCGGGCAGCCTGAAGACGCCGTGATCCGCACCATTACGGTGCTGGTGATCGCCTGTCCGCACGCCCTCGGCCTGGCGATCCCGCTGGTCGTGTCCATCGCAACCGAACGCGCTGCCCGCGGCGGCGTGCTCATCAAGGACCGGCTCGCGCTCGAGAGCATGCGCACCGTTGGCGCAGTGCTGTTCGACAAGACCGGCACCCTCACCAAGGGCGAGCCGACCGTCACCGCGATCGCCCAAACGGGCGCGGTCAGCGACGATGAGGTGCTGGCGGCCGCGGCCGCGGCCGAGTCCGACTCCGAGCATCCGCTGGCACGGGCCATTGTCGGCGCCGCCCGGCGCCGCGAGCTGACGATTCCACCTTCGAGGGACTTCGTGTCCGCACCGGCCGTCGGCGTGACGGCGACCGTCGACGGCAAGACCGTCCGCGTCGGCGGCCCCCGCCTCCTGGAGGAAGCGGGCCAGGCCGAGCTGCCCGAGGCGCAAAGCTGGCGTGGCGAGGGCGCGATCATCCTGCACGTGCTTGTCGATGGCGCCGTGGTCGGCGCGCTGGCATTGGCCGACGAGATCCGCGAGCAATCCCGGCAGACGGTCGACGCGCTGCACCGGCTCGGCATCCAGGTGGTGATGATCACAGGCGACGCGCAGACGGTGGCGGAGTCGGTGGCTGCCCAGCTGGGCATTGACCGGGTATTCGCCGGGGTGCGGCCCGAGGAGAAGGCGGCAAAGGTGGCGTCGCTGCAGGAAGAGGGGCTCAAGGTTGCGATGGTCGGGGACGGCGTCAACGACGCGCCCGCGTTGGCCCAGGCGGACGTCGGCATCGCGATCGGCGCGGGCACCGATGTGGCCATCGCGTCGGCGGGGGTGATCCTGGCGAGTTCCGATCCCCGGTCGGTGCTGTCGGTGATTCAACTGTCCAAGGCGACCTATCGGAAGATGAAGCAAAACCTTTGGTGGGCAGCGGGATACAACCTGATCTCGGTGCCGTTGGCCGCCGGTGTGCTCGCGCCGATCGGCTTCGTTATGCCGATGTCCGTGGGCGCGATCTTGATGTCGATCTCGACGGTGGTGGTGGCGCTGAATGCCCAGCTGCTGCGGCGCCTGGATTTGCGGCCCGAGGCCAGTGTGCGGGCCATTCTCTAAGAATCTGACAAGGCTTTGTGCAAACCAATGCGACGTAGTCACTGCAGCGCACACACTTGGATGTCCATCGCAGCAAACATTGTGAATGAATGGCCGGAGAATGTGATCAACCCCGCACCGGGCCGGATGTGCCGGCGCGCAGCCGAAACATCAACAGTGGCAACGTTATTGGTTCGTTATCGACGCCTAGATCGTCAGCTTCCCGAATCCGCGCGGGGAGTAACGTTAGGTATGACTAAGTTGGCATGTCAGGCGGTGTTTGTCATATCGTTTTCTCCGCTTGTGGCGAGTGGGAAAAGGGCCGTCGTTCAGTGCTGCACGACGGCACCTCCATCGCCAAGCCGGCTAACGCCGTCATCGACGGCTGCTTGCAGAAGCTTCACGTAGACGTGCGTAGAAAAGGGTAGGTGGGAATGGCGCCCAGCAGTCAAGGGCTGTACAACCCCGCGTTCGAGCACGACGCGTGCGGTGTGGCGATGGTGGCCGACATGCACGGTCGCCGCAGCCGCGACATCGTCGACAAGGCCATCACGGCCCTGGTGAACC
>JAVRPG010000508.1:0-5286 GCA_032162325.1 Mycobacterium sp.
CGCGACTCTAGCGACGAAGCGCGGCTTCTACCTGCGACGCTCCGGCGCTCGCCGCCAACCCGCGGTGCCGCTCGGTCACGTTGGCCCCGCCTGCGCGCAGGATGTCGACGATGTCGGCGACGTCGCCCGCGCGGTATCCCGCGAACCGCACCCCGACCGACCACCACGACATCAGCGCGTCGAGGCCGCGGCCGGGGTCGGCGCCGAGTTCAACCATCGCCGCCACCGTCGCAGGCAGAATCCGGCGGGCCGCCTGTTCGATGGGTTGGGTGCCGCTCGGCATCGCGGCGTCGACCGCGGCTCCGGCGCGTACGAGCGCGCGAACCATCTCCGGGTTGACGTTGTCGCCAGTGGCGTCGATGACATGCAGTGGCGTCGCTCCGTCGGAGTCTCTCAGGTCGGGGTCGACGCCCTTGGCCAGGGCGTGGGCGAGCGCCACCGTGCGGCCGAGCCGGACGATCTCGTGCAGGATCGTCGTGAACCGCTCACCTCGGGCCGACAGCTCGATGCGGCGGCCCGCGTCGGCGCCGGCCTCGATCAGGGCGACGACGATGCCCGAGCTGAGGGAGCGCGCCCCGTACCAAAGTGGTGACGCGCCACAGGGATCGACGGGATCGGGCTCGGCGCCCCACGCCAGCAGCTCGATCACTTCCGAGCTTCCGCTGCGGGCCTGGTCGAAGAGATCGAGGACGTTCTCGGGCAATGGCGTCGTCCAGTCCGGCGGGTCAACGCCGAGCGCGTCGAGCACCATCAGCGTGCCGTCGCGCTTTTCGCCAAGGTCGTACCACGGCCACGGCCCCTCACCCTTGGCGACGAAATCGGCGACCGCCATGCTGGATTCTTCGGTGATCGTCCTGCCGCAGTCGTCGTAGGACGACCAGAACACGAGATCGTCACCGTCGCGCGACACCACGACGCTCGCCGGGCCCTCCTGGTAGCGCGCCAGTTCGATCACGGCTACAGCATCGCCCAAATATGAAGGAGGGGCACCCAATTGGATGCCCCTCCTCGTAGTTTCGACTTACTTGACGTCTATATAGACCGTCTTGTCGGTGACGGTCGTGTAGATGTCGTTGCCTGCACCCGGAAGACCAGTGTCGGTGCGCGAGTACGTCTGCCCGGGCCGGACGGCCACCACATCCGCCTGCTCGAGCGGCGCGGTACCGATTCGGTTGACGATCACGGTATAGCCCTGAGCCCGCAACACGTCGATGGTCTGCTGGGCGTCGCCGGGACCCGTGGGCGCGGCGGCGGCCGGAGCGGCCAATCCGATAACGGCGGCGGCCAGCCCGCCGACGATAGTGGCGGCAAATCCAAACTTCTTCATCTTTTCGTCCTTTTCTCTCTTATGTCTAGACTTTTGAAACCAGCTGGTCAGCTGTTTAATTCCAGGCGCGGGAACTTCGGCTTCCGTGGGCGGTGATGGCCGTCACAGCAAATCGCTATCGGGGGTGTGGTTCACACCTTGTAGACGGTGTGGGCGGTCCGAGCGTGAGATTTGTACGGACGTCGGTGGCCACCCGTCAGCAGGTGCTGCGTGAGGAGGTTTTCGAAGAAGATGGGGCGAGGATGTCGAGATCGGCCTGGCGGCTCCGTCCCAGGGGCAGATGCGGCCACGGTGGCCGCGCAGGAGTAAGGAGACCCAGCATGGCGAAGTATCTGCTTCTCAAGCACTACCGCGGCGCCCCCGAGGCCGTGAACAACGCCCCGATGGACCAGTGGTCCCCGCAGGAGATCGAGGACCACGTGCAATACATGAACGACTTCGCCACCCGCCTCGAGGGCACCGGTGAGTTCGTCGACAGCCAGGCGCTCTCGCCTGAGGGCACGTTCGTCCGGTACGACGGGGAGGGCCGACCGCCGGTCACCGACGGGCCCTTCGCGGAGACCAAGGACCTGATCGCCGGCTGGATGGTGATCGACGTCGATACCTACGAGCGTGCGCTCGCGCTCGCCGGCGAGTTGTCGGCAGCCCCCGGAGCCGGCGGCAAGCCGATCCACGAGTGGCTCGAGGTGCGTCCGTTCCTGAGCGCACCGCCGACGGTCACCGAGTGACCGGACCGGCCAGGGCAGATCAGGTGATGGACGAACTGCTGCTGCGGGAGGTGACTCCCGCGGTGATCGGCGTCCTCGTGCATCGCGGAGTTGACTTCTCGACAGCCGAGGACGCCGTGCAGGAAGCACTCATCCAGGCCGCGCTGACCTGGCCGGACCAGCAGCCCGCCGACCCGAAGGGCTGGCTGGTCACGGTTGCCTGGCGCAAGTTCCTCGACGCCCACCGCTCTGAGGCCTCACGTCGCGACCGGGAGCAGCGGGTCGAGGCCGAGCCGCCGTCCGGACCGACCGAGACCGCAGACGACACGTTGCAGCTCTTCTTCCTGTGCGCCCATCCGTCGCTGACCCCGGCCTCCGCGGTGGCCCTCACGCTGCGCGCCGTCGGTGGCTTGACCACCCGGCAGATCGCCCAGGCCTACCTCGTGCCGGAGGCGACAATGGCGCAGCGGATCAGCCGAGCCAAACGCACGGTCCGTGACGTGCGGTTCGAGCAGCCAGGCGACCTGGCGACCGTGCTACGGGTGCTCTATCTGGTCTTCAACGAGGGCTACACCGGCGACGTCGACCTGGCGGCCGAGGCGATCCGCCTCACCCGGCAGTTGGCGTCGACGACCGATGACGAGGAGACCGCGGGGCTGCTGGCGTTGATGCTGCTGCACCACGCTCGGCGACCGGCGCGGACCCGGCGCGACGGCAGCCTAGTCCCCCTGGCCGAGCAGGACCGCTCCCGCTGGAACACTTCGCTCATCGCCGAAGGCGTCGCAGTCCTGCAGACAGCGCTGGGTCGCGACCGACTCGGCGAGTTCCAAGCACAGGCGGCTATCGCTGCCCTGCACGCAGACGCGCCGCGCGCCGAGGAGACCGACTGGGTGCAGATCGTTGGCTGGTACGACGAGCTGCTCCGGCTCACCGAAAGCCCGGTCGTGCAGCTCAACCGGGCCGTCGCGATCGGCGAGGCCGATGGCCCCGTGGCCGGCCTCGCGGCCTTGGACACGGTGGACCCTGGCCTGCCCCGCCACACCGCCGCCTCGGCGTACCTCCACGAGAAGGCGGGCGACATTCTGACCGCGGCACGGTTATATGCCGATGCCGCCCGGTGCGCCCCCAACCTCGCCGAACGCCACCACCTCACCCGGCAGGCAGCGCGGATCAGTCAAGCGCTGCGTTGAACGATTCGACGTAGCCGTTGCGCCAGGGTTCTCCGGGTGGGATGCGGCGCCGCCAACTACGAACCGCCGCCATTCTGAGGCGGCGGAGTCCTGGTTCAGAAGCCGAGGTGCGCGTCCAGGCCGGTGTCGGTGTGCGTCGTTTCGTGGATCGAATTGTCGTGCAGCGACGTGTCGTGCACAGAGCTGTCGTGCACAGAGTTGTCGTGCACAGAAGTGTCCACGATCGACGACGAGTGCACCGATGAATCGTGTTCGGAGTTGTCGATGGTCGACGTGTGGGTAAGTGTGGAGCTGTTGTCGACGGCGCTCGTGTTGCCGGTGCCGTGGATGTCGGTGATGGTCTGATTTCCGTGAACGCTGGTGGTGTTGCCGTCCGACACGGTGGTGGTGCCATGGCCCGACGTCTGGCTGACGGTGCCGTCGTGCGAGCTCAGCAAATCGCCGCCCGCAGACGTATTGCCTTCGCTGATCGCGTTGCCGTCACCGACGGTCACGGTCGAGCCGGATCCGGTGTGGATGTCGCCATTGTTGACCGTGTTGCCGTTGCCCAGCACCGCGCCGTCCCCGCTGACGATGTCGCCGTGGGTGCTTCCGCCGACAGCGACGGCGCCGTCGCCCTGCGCAGTTGTCTTGTCGCCGAGGGTGATATCGCCCATGCCGAAGCTGACGCTGTGGTCGTCGGTGATGTTGGTTGTCGGGCTCATGAAGCTGTTATTGCTCGCGAGGTCGGTGCTGGGGGAGAAGTCGGGTTGGGACGCGTAGCTGGGCTCGAATCCGTAGTAGCTCGACACGGCCTGCTGTAGATCGGTGACCGCGTCACCGCTGCCGCCGAGCGCCAAGCTCGGGATGGCCGTCGCGGCCACCGACTGCAGCTGAGCAGAGCTGACGGTCGACAACCCGGCGTCCGCCAGGGCCTGGTCGGGATTGGCGACGAACGCCTGTGCGTGGTTCTCGTCGCGGAATAGGTCGAGGATGTAGTCGATCAGGTTGATCATGGAGCGCCTCTCAAGGGTTTCAGCAATCGCGGCCCCGACACGCGCTCGAAGAATAGTGACGCTTCCTGGCAACTCGATGTCAAACGGCCACGGACTTGCTGCGAGTACGGCCCCGCGATTAGAAGAGGCGCCCCAGCCTGGTGAGATTCAGTGGCACGCCGACCACGCTGAGCTGATTGATGATGTCCTCCAAGCGTTTTCGCGGGACATCCATGCGCCATTCCGGCAGCGTGCCCGAAAGGCGGACCACGTCGGGCGCAAAGCCGATACCGGTCAACACAAGCCCGTGCGGAAGCTCCGGCAGGTGCACAGGATAGGCGGGCGTGCGCGCAGGCAGCCTCCACCGCGACTGGCGGACGACCAGGCCGCGGGGCCTGAGCCACAGCGTCGAGCCGTCGAGGCGGGCATCGACCTCGACGTGGCCCAGCAGCGGCCTGCGGGCGAGTCGCAGCCGCGCGATCCCGTCGGCGCCCACTTCACCGGACAACCGCGGCGCCGCCCACCTGAACAAATCGTCGAGCACCGGCGCGGGAACCTCCAGAGTCAGCTCGACCGGGGCGGCCACCAGCACCGGTGGCGCGGTCGGCTTCATGTGCACGTTGTGCAGGACCGCGGTCGCCCGGTCGAATCGACTGCCGTGCCAACAGATGTCGCGCGCGGCGAGCCGGACATCATTGAGCTGGCCCACCGACAGCCCGCGGACGTCGAGCCGCGAATCGAACTCGGTGACCGTCAGCGTGAGGTCGCCGTCGTCCAGACGGACCGCCAGCCGACGGCCCACCACCAGCCGGCGCACCGTCATGAACAGCGTCCGGTACGCCGCCGCCGCTCCGGTGCTGACCGGCGCTACCGCCGCCGACGACCACAGCGAGGTCAGCATGTCGATCGGCCGGAACGGGTCGAATCGGCGCAGCGGCCGCGGACGCGTCATACGTCCAGCATCCGCCATCAGTGCGACGGAGTGAAGCTGGACAGCAGTGCCCGCATCGACTTGGCGACGGCATGCCGCGTCGCGACGGGATCGGGTGAGTTCGCGATCAGCATCGCGCCGCGGGTCAGCGCCCCGA
>JAVRPG010000509.1:0-5478 GCA_032162325.1 Mycobacterium sp.
CAACACGATCATCGCGTATCCCGGATCAGGGTCGGCGTCCTCGGCTTCGGCGATGCGCTGCGACAACAGCGCCGCGATCGCCGCCAGTCGGTGAGCCATCAGTGCCGACTCCTGCTGCTGGCTCGCCTCGATCTCAGTGATCAAGGCGCCCGGAGTGGCGTCTTCGAACATACTTTCGATTCTAGATCGCGCCACCGACAAGAATCGGGTTATCCACAGGTATCTCTAGGACAGTTCCACCAAGACCGGTGCGTGGTCGCTCGGGGCCTTGCCCTTGCGCTCCTCGCGCACGATCTCGGCGTGCGTCACGCGCTGGGCAAGCGCAGGCGAGCCGAGGATGACGTCGATGCGCATGCCGCGGTTCTTCGGGAACCGCAGCTGGGTGTAGTCTGCGCCGACGGATCGTCGGTCAACCAACCGCGTGCTGTGTCACGAAGTGTGGCAAGCCAATCCAGCTTGTATGCGTAGTGCGGGTCATCGACTGTGCGACCGTTGGGCAATTCAGGCTCCATACCCGCACTCCGCTGCACGTCGCGCCCAATGCCCTGGCCTCGGCCGCGTCGCTCCACGTGGGCTGGCCGTCAAAACCCACCTACCGCCGTTCGGTTGATTCGCGACGGTTATGTCCGCGCGCTCCCGCTGCTCAGACCCTTGATTTTCTTTTCCAGGTGGTCCCAGAGGAATTTCGGGATCTTCTTCAGGTCGCGCTCGTTGTCGAGCACCGCGGTCAATGCGTCGGCCAAGCGTTCCGGTGGCTTGTCACTCGACTTCGCGGCCGCGACGTCTCGCAGGGTGCGCAGAATGAGTTCGGCTCCGTCCAATCTCCCCCAGAGGTAATCGTTTTCGCGTGCCTTCCGGTCCAGGAACGCGCCGAAGTGGTGCAGCGGGATGCCCTGCAGCTTGGGGACCTCTTTGCCGTCCTGGTCGACCGCTGTCAATGCGGAGGCCGCCAGCGGGCTGAACTGCGACACCCCGATCGGGGTGAACTGCGGCAACTCCGTCAACGTGATCGTCGGAAATATCATGCCGTCCCACATCGGGAAGCCGAGGTAGCGGCTCAGCAACGCCTGCTCGGCCTCCGTATTCTTCCAGGTGGCGGTGGCCTCCCGAAACTTCTGCCACAGGACCACGCTGTCGTTTCCCAGCACGTCGGCCAAGCCACCGCTGTAGGCGGCGAACAGCGCCTCGAATTCTGTGTCGTAGTCCTTGGCGAAGTCCTCGGGATTCTTCAGCAGAGTCTTGTTGTCGATGCTGGAGAGGAACGTGACCGTCTCGTCCGGAAGTCCTTCGACGACGCCCCTTGTCGTGGCCCGAAGGCCCGTCAGAACTCCCCACGCCGCCGCCTTCAGGGAGTCCAATGCCTCTCGGGGCGGGGGAGTGCCCTCGGTGTGTTCGTTCGGGTACAGCTCATTGATTCCGGCGATGATGAACATCAATCGCCGTTCTCGATAGGGCACGTCGGTCGCGCGCAGTTGGTCGCTGAGCGCGTCGCCGCCCTCCATCCATTCCTCGGTCCCCTGAGCCCATGCCAGCACTGCGGCGCGGCCGAAGCTTGCCCGGGCGGACTTGTGGGGCAGCTTGAAGCGCTTCTCCAACTCGACCGCCAGGCGCCGGGCTGTGGCCTCGAACTTCAGCCGCTGGTAGGTCTCCCAGGCGGGGCCAAGGGCAAGCTCGGCCCGCTTGTGCATTTTGTTCGACAGTTCCTGTACGTCCTCGGTGTTGGTGAGTCCGGCCTTCAGTTCCGTGAGTGTTTCCGCCGTTGCCGCCTGCGCGTACTCTGCGCTCGCCCTGGGAACGCCGGCGCCAACGCCGGGACTCATCGCTTTCCGCGCCTCGGCGATCTGTCGCTGGACGTAGTCCATCTGGCGATCCGCTACGGCGGCGACTGCGGCGATGCGCCAGTTCATGTCTCGCAACTTCAACAGATCCAGCACGATCGGGTGGCTGCCGCGCACGCCTGACACGGCCCACAGATCCAACAGCCAGCGCCTGTCCTGTGAAACCGTCTGCTCGGTCATTTCGTCGAGTCTTCGACCAGGGTCGGGCTGGATGTAGACCAGGCGGCGATAGACCTGCGTTTCGGCGGCCCGCCGGCTGATCGCATCGATCACGACGTCGAACGGGGCGTTGTTGAGCACTCCGCCGTCGACGAAAACCGCGTCCTTCGCACGCTTGTCGTCGGGGTAGTCGTAGCGAAACACGTTGGTATGCAGGCCCAGGTTCGACTTGCCGGTCTCATGTTCGAAGGAATCCTGACCGATGGGAGCGAAGGCGCCCGGGAAACTTGCCGTCGCCCGTCCGGCGAAGGCCAGGTCGGCTGTGTACTCCGGCCCAAAGTGGTCGAGGTCGCCGAACTCACCCTTGAATTCGAATACCTGGGCGCTATAGGCGTCACGCTGACTTGCCCCACCCGCCCCGGACGGAACCAGCACTTCGAATCCCGTCAAGTCGGTGGCGGTGACGAAGAGCTGAAGCTTTCCGTCTGGGCGCAGCAGGGTCGCTGCGTCCGGGTTTTTGTCCATGTCTTGCAAGGCGCTGAGGAGCAACTTCGACATCCGTTCGCCGCGCAGCGGTGAGCGTGGCTTGAACAGGTGCGCCAGCTGCACAATGACATCCATCGCGACCTGAGCCCGCAGGCCGGCGAATGACGGAGCGCGTAGCAATTTGCGGAAGTCGCCTTCTTCGATCCATATCTTTGTCAGCGATTCCAATTCTGCGTCCTGGGCGATCGCCTTGCTCAGGGCAACGCCATTTATGCCGCCCGCCGACGCCCCGCCGATGATGTCGACGCTGACATCGAGCCGTCGGCCTGCCGCGGCGAGCTCCTGAAGAGCATCGAAGTACACCGCCTCGGTATCGGCGGGAGCGGAGCCGCCGCGGAAAGGGTTCTCCGCTGGGCGTTCATTGAACTTGCGCGAGGCGCGAACGAGCTTGTGCAATTCCTTGGTGACGCCATGCATATACACGGCCAACGAGACGCCGCCATAACACACGAGTGCCAGGCGCAGTTCGGCTTCATTGTCGTTCTTCATTTGTCCCCCTCGACTGACCCCAGGCCGTAGCAAACCGGCTGGTAAAGACGGAGCCTAATCCGCGTCTGAGTGCTATTTGTGGATTTTGAAATCGCTGTCGAGAAATTAATTGCGCAGTTCCACCAAGACCGGTGCGTGGTCGCTCGGGGCCTTGCCCTTGCGCTCCTCGCGCACGATCTCGGCGTGCGTCACGCGCTGGGCAAGCGCCGGCGAGCCGAGGATGAAGTCGATGCGCATGCCTCGCCCCTTCGGAAAGGCGAGCTGCGTGTAGTCCCAGTAGGTGTAGACAGCCGGCCCCGGCGTGAAGGGCCGCACCACATCGGCGAATTGGGCGTCGACGATCGCGTTGAACGCCCCGCGTTCTGCCGGGGTGACGTGCGTGCTGTTCGCGTAGTACTCGACGCTCCAGACGTCCTCGTCCGTGGGGGCAATGTTCCAGTCGCCGACCAACGCGATCTGCGCCGACGGGTCGTCGGTCAGCCACCCGCGCGCCGTGTCACGCAGCGCGGCAAGCCATTCCAGCTTGTATATGTAGTGCGGTGAGCCGACGAACCGGCCGTTGGGCACGTACAGGCTCCATACCCGCACGCCGTTGCACGTCGCACCGAGCGCCCGTGCCTCCGCCGCGGCTTCCACATCTGGCTTGTCGCTCCACGTGGGCTGGCCGTCAAAACCAACCTGGACGTCGTCGAGGCCCACCCGGGACGCGATTGCCACTCCGTTCCATTGACTGAACCCGCAGTGCACGACGTCATAGCCGAGCGCGACGAACGGCATGGTGGGGAATTGGTCATCGGAGCACTTGGTCTCCTGCATGGCCAACACGTCGACGTCGGCGCGCTCCAGCCAGTCCGTGACGCGGTCGACGCGGGCGCGGATCGAATTGACGTTCCACGTGGCGATCCGCATGCCCTACAGGCTACGGGCGTCGACGTACCGCGAGCGGTGGTGGACGGAGAAGCCCATCGACTCGTACAGCCTTGTGGCGGCGGTGTTGTCGGCGAGCACCTGCACGTAGGCGCGCGTCGCCCCCCGCTCGGCCGCCCACGCCAACAACGCCTCGCACAGTCCGCGGGCCAGGCCGCGACGCCGTGCCCCTTCGGCGACGTGCACCGCCGACAGCCCCACCCATCGGGTGCCGCCGGGCGACTCCGTGACGGCACCTCGGCCAACCGCGGTACCGGCGGCCGTCGCGAACGCCACCTCACCGTCGATAACCGCGGTCAGCACGTCGACCGGCATCTCGCGCCGGTACAGGCGAAGCCATTCGTCGTCCGGCCGGGCCGCGATCGAAACCGCGGACGGTCGCTGCGTCGTCACATCGCCTGTCATGACCAGGTTTTCGGCGTCGGTCGGCACCCCTGGCGGGACGCGGAGCAATCGATCCGGCGCGGCCACCAGTGGCGCCAGCCCGCGGGTCGCATACCAGTCGATGATCGCGCTGACGTCGCTGCCGGTCGAAACATCGAGCGGGACAGCCGAATTCGCACGCCGGGTGGTGCCCCGGCCGAAGCGCAGCAGCCAGCCACCGAGCCATTGCTGCTCGACGCCGGGCCATCCCAGTGCGGCCGCGTGCTCGAGGTTGCGTATATCGCCGGTCCGCACCGGCGCCGCGGCGAGGGCCTTGATCGCCACCACGTCGGCGGCCGCCACATCCACCACGTCACCCCGTTTGGTGCGCACCCGCAGCGTCGGGCCGATGGCCTCCAGGTGACCGATCACGTCGGTCAGCGGCGGCACCGATCCCGCAGGCAACCGGTACCGCACCATGACGCGAGCTCCGACGTCAGTCACGGCCTAGTGACCGAACGGATCGGGATCCACGCCGGGCGTCCAGCTCAGCCCCGGCACGCCCCAGCCATGCGACTTGACCGCGCGCTTCGCGCTGCGCGCGTGCCTGCCGACCAGCCTGTCCAGATAAAGGAATCCGTCCAGATGGGCCGTCTCGTGCTGCAGCATCCGCGCGAACAGGTCGGTGCCCTCGATCGTGATCGGGGTGCCATCGGCTTCCAAGCCGGTAACGCGCGCCCATGTTGCCCGGCCCGTCGGGAACGATTCGCCGGGCACCGACAGGCAACCCTCGTCGTCGTCGTCCGGGTCCGGCATGGTCTCGGGCACCTCGGACGTTTCGAGTACGGGATTGACAACAACTCCACGCCGCCGCGACGTCCTGCCGCGCTCGTCGGCACAGTCGTAGACGAATACCCGCTTGGACACACCGATCTGGTTCGCGGCGAGGCCGACCCCGTTGGCGGCGTCCATCGTGTCGTACAGGTCCTTGATCAAGTCCGCGAGATCGGCAGGCAGCGAACCGTCGTCGGCGACGGGCACCGGCTCGGTCGCGGTGCGTAAGACGGGATCTCCCACGATGCGGATGGGTACGACGGCCACGGGGAAGAGCTTAAGTCGGCAATCCTTATCACCCGACTCGCGGGTGTAGCTGACG
>JAVRPG010000510.1:0-5266 GCA_032162325.1 Mycobacterium sp.
TCAGGTCGACAACGGTTTCGCTCAACGTTCGATGGGTGTCGCGCGCGATCGCCCGCGCCTGTTTGTGCAGGTCGTCGGGGAGATCAATGGTGGTGCGCACACCGCATCCTAGCATCACTGCATCATGATGCGTTGATGCGCTCTTCATGCTGATTCGGCACGGTCGCCCGTAGCGAATTGCACGCGTCAACGAAGCGTGCCCACTCGTCGCAGAGGCTTTGGGTGCATGTGTTGTTCTGCCCGCCTCCGAGCGACTTTGTCGCTCGACGCCAAGTTGTCGCTCAGAGGCGGGCAATCCGAACACAGCCAGAGCAAAGGGACGGTCGGCCGGAGAGTGTGGTCAAAGAACTAAAACACCTCGTCAAGTCGTAGTGTCCAAAGCCGCGCAAGGCCTCGCCGATCTATCCACAACCTGCGCGACTTCCGTCCCCCGTTCCAGCGTCGCCGCCATAGGATGCTGTGGTGGCTACATTGGAGGACTTGGAGGCGCGCGTTGCGGCGCTCGAGGCCTCCCAGGCCGACTACCGTGCCGTGCTCGCCGCGGTCAATGCCCTGGCGGCCAATCAGCGTGATCACTCACTCCGGCTGGATGGGCTGGAGCGAGCGTTCACAGACTTGCGTCAGGAGACCCGAGCCGGTTTCCGGACGGTTGATGAGCAGCTCGCCGAAATCAAGGACCTGATCGTCGGGCGCCACAACGGCAACTGAGCGCGACCGACGTAGTCTGACGCTCGATGGCGCTTCACCTCCACCGGGCCGAGCGCACCGATCTCCTCGCCGACGGCCTCGGTGCCCTTCTGTCCAACCCGCTGGCGGATCCGTTCGCCGAGGAGCTGGTCATCGTCCCCGCCAAGGGCGTCGAGCGCTGGTTGAGTCAGCGGCTGAGCCACATCCTCGGCCGCAGCGCCGGCAGCGACGGAGTCTGCGCGGGCATCTCGTTCCGCAATCCGCACTCCCTCATCGCCGAAATCACCGGCACGACCGACGACGATCCGTGGTCCCCCGACGCGATGGTGTGGCCGCTGCTCGAGGTCATCGACGCCAGCTGCAACGACAGCTGGTGCAAGACGCTGGCCACCCACCTCGGCCACTTCGAGACCGGTGAAGAACGCGAGCTGCGCCAGGGCCGCCGCTATGCCGTCGCCCGCCGCCTCGCCGGTCTCTTCGCTTCCTACGCCCGACAGCGGCCGCAGCTACTCATCGACTGGGAGAACGATATCGCCGGTGATATCACTTCCGACCTGCAGTGGCAGCCGCCGCTGTGGCGCGCCCTGCTCGACAAAGTCGACGCCGACGCGCCACACACCAGACACGCGAAAACCCTTGCCACACTGCAGGAGTCCCCCACCGATCTGCCCGAGCGGCTGTCGCTGTTCGGGCACACCCGCCTGCCGTCGACCGAGATCGAGTTGCTGCAAGCCCTCGCCACCCATCACGACCTTCACCTGTGGCTGCCGCACCCCAGTGACGACTTGTGGAAGTCGCTCGCCGGCGAGCATGGGCAGATCCCCCGCCGCGACGACACCAGCCACCGCACCGTCACCCACCCGCTGCTGGCCACCCTTGGCCGCGACCTTCGCGAACTACAGCGCAGCCTGCCCGCCGACCCGCAGACCGACGAATGCCTCGGTCTTCAGGCTGGCGCCCACGATCGCCCCGACACGCTGCTGGGCTGGCTGCAGTCCGACATCACCGCCAATGCCGTTCGGCCAGAAGGCCGAAAGCACAAGCAAACTGACCGCTCGGTGCAGGTGCACAGCTGCCACGGACCGGCGCGCCAGATCGATGTCCTCCGCGAGGTGCTTCTCGGCCTGCTCGCCGACGACAAGACGCTCGAACCCCGCGACATCCTCGTCATGTGCCCGGACATCGAGACCTACGCGCCACTGATCGTCGCAGGCTTCGGTCTCGGCGACATGATCCACGGCGTGCATCCGGCACACCGGCTGCGGGTGCGCCTGGCCGACCGGTCGCTCGTCCAGACCAACCCCCTGCTCGGCGTCGCCTCCCAACTGCTCGCGCTGGCCGGCGGGCGGGCCACCGCCAGTGAGGTGCTCAACCTCGCTGCGGCCGCACCGGTAAGGGCCCGGTTCGAGTTCAGCGACGACGACCTCGAGGACATCACCCGCTGGGTGCGGGAAGCGAACATCCGTTGGGGTTTCAACAGCGAGCATCGGCGGCCGTTCGGCGTCGACTTCATCCAGAACACTTGGCGTTTCGGCATCGACCGAGTGTTGGCGGGGGTCGCGATGTCCGACGACTCGCACGCGTGGATCGACACCACACTGCCGCTCGACGACGTCAGCAGCAACCGCGTCGAACTGGCAGGCAGACTCGCCGAATACATCGACCGGCTACAGCACATCGTCGAAACACTCACCGGGACACGGCCGCTGCGCGACTGGCTCAACGCGCTCGAGCACGGCATCGAGCTGCTGGCCAAGGTCGACGACGACGACGCATGGCAGACCAGCCAGCTGCAGCGCGAATTCGCCGACGTGCTGAACAGCGCAGGCCCACGGGCGGATACGACGATGCGGCTGCCCGACATCCGCGCGCTCCTGGAGCGCCATCTCGCCGGACGCCCGACCCGCGCCAACTTCCGCACCGGAACGCTGACGGTCTGCACGATGGTGCCGATGCGGTCGGTGCCGCACCGGGTGGTGTGCCTGGTCGGTCTCGACGACGGGGTGTTCCCGCGGCTCGGCGTGGTCGACGGTGACGACGTGCTGGCCCGCAACCCGGTGACCGGTGAGCGTGACATCCGCTCCGAGGACAGGCAATTGCTGCTCGACGCCATCGGCGCGGCCACCGAGACACTGGTGATCACCTACACCGGCGCCAACGAATACTCCGGGCACCAACGACCGCCCGCGGTGCCGCTGGCCGAGCTGCTCGACACGCTCGACATGACCACACCCGACAAAGTGCGCGCCACCATCGTCGTCGAACATCCGTTGCAGCCCTTCGACACTCGCAACGTCATACCCGGCAAGCTCATCCCCGACGAGCCGTTCACGTTCGACCCCACCGTGTTGCGAGCAGCCCGCGCCCGCGAACGCGACCGCGCCGAGCGGCCGCCGTTCATCTCCGGTCCGCTGCCCGCACCCCCACCCGAGGACGTCGTGCTCGCCGACCTCGCCGCGTTCTTCCGTGATCCGGTGAAGGGGTTCTTCCGCGCGCTGGAGTTCACGCTGCCGTGGGAGATCGACGGGGTCGAGGACTCGATGCCCGTCGACATCAACGCGCTCGAGGAATGGACGGTCGGCGACCGCATGCTGCGCGACATGCTCGACGGCATGCACCCCGACCAGGCGCGGGACGCGGAGTGGCGGCGCGGCACCCTGCCGCCCGGCAGGCTGGGATGGCGCAAGGCCACCGAGATCCGCGACCAGGCCACCCTGTTGGCCGAAGCCGCCCTGCCATACCGCCGCGTCGAACCGGACGCCGTCGACGTCGACATCGACCTCGGCTCCGGACGGCGGCTGACCGGCACCGTCTTCCCTGTCTTCGGCGGCCGGCTGGTCGCTGTGACGTACTCCAAGCTCGACGGCCGCCACCTGCTCCAGTCGTGGATTCCGTTGCTGGCGTTGCTTGCTCACGCTCCACGACGGGACTGGTCGGCGATCGTCATCGGCCGCCCCAAGAGGGGCACCACGCCACGGCAGGAGGACCTGGGACGCCCGGCGGAAGCCGCCGTCGACCTGTTGGCCGACTTGGTGGCGATCTACGACGAGGGCCGGCGCCAGCCATTGCCGCTGCCCGTCAAGACCTCGTATGCGTGGGCGGAGGCCAAGCACGGCCACGGCGACCCGGAACGGTCGGCAATGTACCGCTGGCGAACCGATCGCTATCCCGGTGAGGATCAGGAACCGGCACACGAGCGGGCATTCGGCAAGGGCGTCTGGCTGTCCGCTCTGATCGATGCGGGCCTCGATGCCTACGCCTGCAGGCTGTGGCTGCCGATGCTTCGTGCGATGGACGGCGCGTGATGGACCGCTTCGACCTCCGGGGGCCACTGCCCGCCGAGCGCTCGACCACGGTCCTGGAGGCCTCCGCCGGCACCGGCAAGACGTTCGCCCTGGCAGGCATCGTCACCCGCTACGTCGCCGAGGGTGTGGCGACGTTGGACCAGATGCTGCTCATCACGTTCGGGCGGGCGGCCACCCAGGAGCTGCGCGACCGCGTGCGCCGCCAAATCGTCGATGCGGTAGCGGCTTTCGACGATCCAACGCTCGCCGAGGACAACCAAGTCGTCCAGCATCTGCTCAAGGGAACCGCAGAGGAACTGGAGGACCGCCGCCGACGCCTGCGTGACGCGCTGGCCGCGTTCGACGCCGCCACCATCGCCACCACGCATCAATTCTGCCAACTGGTCCTGCGATCGCTGGGCGTCGCAGGCGACACCGACGCCGGGGTGACACTGGTGGAGAGCCTCGATGAGCTGACCAACGAGATCGTCGACGATCTGTACCTGCGACACTTCGGCCGCGACCGCGACGACCCGCCGTTGGCCTACCAAGACGCCCTACGGCTGGCTCGTGAAGTCGTCAACAAGCCGGCGACCGAGCTGCGGCCGAAAGACCCTGACCCCGACTCTCGCGCCGCGGTCTGCGTCAGCTTCGCGAAAGATGTTCTGGCCGAACTGGAGATCCGCAAGCGGCGTCGCCGCATCCTCGGCTACGACGACCTGCTCAGCCGCCTGGCCGACGCGCTGGACGCCGACGACGCGCCTGCTCAAGTGCGGATGCATCAGCGGTGGCCGATCGTGTTGGTCGACGAATTTCAGGACACCGACCCGGTGCAGTGGAAGGTGATCGACCGGGCCTTCACCGGCCGCTCGACGGTGATACAGATCGGCGATCCCAAGCAGGCCATCTACGCGTTCCGCGGCGGCGACATCGTCACGTACCTCGACGCCGCTGCGACGGCTGGTGTGCAGAAGACGCTCAGCACGAACTGGCGCAGCGACGGCGACTTGGTACGCCGGTTGCAGGTGGTGCTCAAGGGTGCCGAACTCGGGGATCCGCGAATCATCGTCCACGAGGTCGACGCGCACCATGCCGGTTCCCGGCTGCAGGGCGCGCCGTCCAACGACCCGTTCCGGCTTCGCGTGGTGCGCCGGGAGACGCTGGGCCGCAGCGGTACTCGGCCATTGCTGATCGGCGATCTGCGCTCACACATACCCGCCGACGTGGCCGCCGACATCGGCAACCTGTTGACAAGCGGCGCCACGTTCGACGGCAAGCCGGTCGGCGCGGGTCAC
>JAVRPG010000511.1:0-3062 GCA_032162325.1 Mycobacterium sp.
CGACCGACAGCCGATCTATGCCGTCGTGAGAAGTTCCGTCACCAACCACGATGGGCGCAGCAACGGGGTCACCGCTCCGAACCGTCGTTCGCAGGTGGCGCTGATGCGCCGGGCGCTCAGCCTCGCCCAGGTTGACGCCGGACAGATCGCGTTCGTCGAAGCACATGGCACCGGCACGGTGCTGGGAGACATGATCGAGGCCAACGCCCTCGGCGACTTGCATAAGACGCGAAACGGCGAGCCATGTCTGCTCGGTTCGGTCAAGGGAAATATCGGGCACACCGAGGGCAGCGCGGGGATCGCGGCGTTCATCAAGACCTGCTTGGCGCTGCACCGGCGCGTGCTTCCGCCGACGGTGATCGGCGACGGCCCGAACCCGGAGTTGCGGCTCGACGAGAACGGGCTGCGGCTAGCCAGCGCTCCGCAAGTGTTTCCGGGACACGGCGTGCTGGGCGCGGTGAGTTCCTTTGGCCTCGGCGGCGGTAACGCACACGCAATCTTGGAATCCGCGCCTGCCACTGCGTTGCCCAACCCGAGCCGACGGGGAGTGGTGACGATCTCGGCGCCGTCCGCGCAGGCATTGAGGCGAAACGCCGAGTCGATCGCCGGCACGCTGCGGACCGTCGACGCTGACCGGGTCGGCGCCTGGTGCCGGTCGACCAACATCGTCAAGCGATCGCATCGGCACCGCGTCGTCCTGGAAGGTGACCGCGACGCTCTGGTTGACGGCCTAGAGCAGTTCATCGCCGGCGCACGCCCTGACCTCGCGTCCGCCGGGCGGCCCCAGCGGCTGCCTGCCGCCGTCGGATTGCTGTTTTCGGGTCAGGGTACGCAGTATGCGGGCATGACGCGCCCGCTTTACAACGCGAACCGCGTGTACCGAAGGAACCTGGATACCGTCGCTGCCGCCTTACGCCCTCACCTGGGCGCGGACCTGCTGGCAGCGATACTTGGTGACGACACCGGGCTCGATCACACCAGCCTGACGCAGCCGGCGTTGTTTGCCGTGTCCTATGCGTTGGGCAAGACGTTGTTGCAGAGCGGTATCCGGGCGAGCTTCGGCATCGGCCATAGCGTCGGGGAGATCAGCGTCGCGTGCCTGGCGAGCGTCCTTACGGTTGACGACGCCGCCCGGCTCGTCGTGGCCAGAGGGCGACTGATGGGTTCGTTGCCGCCCAATGGGGCAATGACCGCGATCGACCTCAGCGTGGCGCAGGCAGAGGAGCTGGTCGCCGACATGCCCGGGTGCGTGATCGCGGCCGTCAACGGCCCACGCTCACTGACGATCTCCGGGACGACCGACGCGGTGGCACGGCTGCAAGCGGTCGTCCAGCAGCATGGAGGCAGGGCGAGGCGCCTGGCGGTGTCACATGCCTTTCACTCGCCGCTGATGGAGCCGATCGTGACGGACTTCCGGGACGAGTTTAACGGGCTCGAGCCGCGGCCCGCCGAGTTTCCGCTGTTCTCAACGGTGCTCGGCAGACAAGTCAATGGCCGCGAGATGACCGCCGACTACTGGGCCCAGCAGATATGTGCGCCGGTGCGGTTCTATGACGCGGTCCGAGCCGCCGTGAACGCAGTTGGCGCTGACTATCTCGCCGAGGCCGGCCCGAGATCTGGTCTGCTCACGCTCACCAGGCAGGCCGGACCGCCATCGCTGATGCCCTCGCTTGTCTTGTGCAGCGGCCCGGATTCGGAGGGCAGCGAACTGCTGGGCGTAGCAGCCACCTTGCTGCGCGACGGCTACTCGCCGGACCTGACCCCGCTTTACGGCGAGCCGGCAGGCCCGCTGCAGCGGGTTCCTCCATACGTCTTCGACGACACGAACCGGTTCTGGTTTGACGGTCCTATCGCCTACCCGCACCAACGGGTGCGAGGCGGCCAGGTCGAGACGACGGCACCCGACGTCGAGCAGACTGACACCGTCCAGATGCACGACAGCGCCGAGGGCGGGGTCATGGCACTGATCGCCGACGTGGGAAACTATTCGGTCACCGCGCTCGCGCGATCCAAGCGGTTGGCGGACGACTTGGGATATGACTCACTGCTTCAGCTTCGGCTCCTGGATCGACTCCGCACGGAATATCCACAGCTGCAACACGTTGACGTCGCCGATTTGCTGCCGCGAATCCACAATGTCGGCGACCTCGTCGACTTTGTGGTGCATCAGTTGGACAAGACGGCGTAACCGGATGACACCCGTCGACTTGGTCTGCTTCCACCACGCCGGTGGAGGATCCGCGTCGTTTCATGCGCTCCGTCAGGCCCTGGCGGACATGGGCGCCGACGTGGCACTGCAGGTCGCGACGTTGCCGGGACGGCAGTCACGCCGAGCCGAGCCGCGCCACGTCGATGCCGACAGCTGCGTGCACGCGTTGGCGGACGAGCTCGAGGAACAGTTGACCCGGCCCCATGTCCTACTCGGCCACAGCATGGGTGCGTTGCTGGCGTATTCGCTGGCCCAGAAACGTATCTCACGCGGACAGCGGCCACCGGAGGCGGTTATCGTCGCGTCATGCCGGGCGCCGCACCAACCGGCACCAGCGGAGAATCTGCAGTCGATGGACGATTACCAGTTGGCGGTGCGGCTGGCCCGCTACGGCGGGTTGCCGGCCGAGATCCTGGACCGTCCCGACTGGCTTGCGCTCCTGATGCCGATTGTCCGTGACGATCTGCGGATCTTTCAGTCATTTCTGCCGTCGGATGAGCCGCCGCTGCCATGCCCGCTGTACATCTTCGGTGGCTGCGACGACCCGCTGGCGCCGCCAGATACGTTGGCGGCCTGGCAGACTCACTCTCTACAGCCTCGTCCCGTGCGCCTTTACCACGGCGGGCATTTCCTACTCCGTTCGCCGGACCCGGCATTGGTGACCGTCATCGCTCGGGTCGCAGCGGGCGCGACTCTTCAAGGGAGCGGAATCCGTTGAGCGTCTTCACCCGCGAGGTTCTTGCCGTTGCGGCATCGTCACCGCGGCACTTGACCGGAGGCACCTTCGCCGACCCGGTCCGGCTCAGCTGGCAGGATGTCCACGAGCAGGCGAAACGGATAGGCGGTGGCCTGG
>JAVRPG010000512.1:0-4842 GCA_032162325.1 Mycobacterium sp.
CCGCCCGCATCGCGTCCGCGTCAGCCTCCCACCGACGGGTCGAACCCTCGACATCGGTGAACAAAAACGTCACCACCCCCGAAGGCGCAGCCGCCGGATCAGCGGACACCCACGCAGAATCTCACAACCGACACGCTCCTACCTCGTACATCGACGGATCCGGCCCGGTCACTCGACACACGTGTATTGAGACGAACTTCCGCGAGTCACAGATGTCGTCTTTTTCGAGTCGCGGTCTGATGCCAGAAGGGTAATCGCGGCATCGGATGCGCCGGGCGGACCCTCTGTTGTCGCGCGTGGCGGGCACGCGGGCCCTGTTTAACGATAGGCCCCGTCACGCCGTCCGGACCGCGGCGGCGCTGTGCGGGAGGGAAGCAACACGCCGTCACGTCGCCCCGAGCTCTCGAGCATGGCGGACGACTACGCGCGGCACGCCCTCTCGCAGCGCGCCTCCTTCGAGGCGACCCACCCGGCCGTGATGGCCGCCGCGGGGCGGCTGGCGAGCGAGTGCGTGCTCCGCGTGGCCGATCTGGGCGCCGCCGACGGCGTGAACTCTCACGGCCTCATCCGCGATCTCGTGGCGCAGCGCGCCGGCCGGCCGCTGATCTACGCGCTCGTTGATCTCCCGACGAACGCGTGGCGGGTCGCACTAAAGCATCCAGCCGATCCAGCACGGCGTAGTCATCGACGTCATCGAATCCCGCTATTGCACAGGCGCTTTGGAGGTCGAATCCTCCGGCGAAAACCGAACACCGCTCCAGCAGAGTCTTTTCCGCATCGTCGAGGTGGTCGTAGGACCATGCCACCGCGTGGCGCAGTGTGTGGTGGCGTTGCGGGCCGCGCCGTGAGCCGACCAGCAGCCGGAACCGCTGGTGCAGACGTTCACGCACCTCGATCGCCGTCATCGACGCCATCCGGGAGGCCGCCAGCTCGATGGCCAACGGAGTCCCGTCAAGGTGAGCACAGATCTCCACCACTCGGCCGAGGCGATGCGGCAGCCGCCGCCGCCGCCGCTGCTGCTGCCGTAACGATTCGAAACCTGTTGCGTTGCAGGATGAGACATGAGCAGTGACAGTTCGGCCACAGACACTATGGTCACGTGGTGCACCGGCGAACCGCCCTCAAGCTCCCGCTGTACCTGGCAGCAGCCGCGACACTGACCAAGTTGCCCCTCGTCTCTGCTGAGACGGGCCGATGGTCGGCTGACCGCGCCAACGCCTGGTATGCAGCTCAGGGGTGGCTGCTCGGCGCCAACTATGTCACCTCGAGCGCCGTGAACCAGATCGAGATGTTCCAGGCGGGCACCTACGACCCGCGCCGCATCGACGCCGAGCTTCGCCTGGCCCGGCAGATCGGATTCAACACCGTCCGGGTGTTCCTCCACGATCAACTGTGGACAACCGACCGGGCGGGATTCAGCCGCCGGCTGACCCAGTTCGTCACCATCGCGGCGAGTCACAACATCAAGCCGCTCTTCGTTCTGTTCGACTCGTGCTGGGACCCTGTGCCCAGAGCGGGCCGTCAGCGGGCGCCGATAGCCGGAGTACACAACTCCGGTTGGGTGCAGAGCCCGGGGGCCCATCGTCTGCAGGATCCGGCCTATACCCGCGTGCTGCAGAGCTATGTCACCGGAGTGGTGAGTCTGTTCCGCAACGACCCTCGCGTCCTCGGTTGGGACGTGTGGAATGAGCCGGACAATCCCGCGCGCGACTACCGCAAGGTTGAACATGAGGACAAGCAGAAACTTGTCGCCGCGTTCCTCCCGCACGTGTTCCAGTGGGTACGCGCCGTTAATCCGGTGCAGCCGTTGACCAGTGGCGTTTGGCAGGGGCACTGGAGAGATGCCAGACGGCGCAGCGCGATCTGCAGCCTGCAGCTCGAGCACTCGGACGTGATCAGCTTTCACAGCTACGGAGATCCAGCCGAGTTCGAGGCCCGCATCGACGAACTCACTCCGCTGGGACGACCGATCCTCTGCACCGAGTATCTGGCGCGGAAACTGGGCAGCACCGTGGAAGGAATTCTGCCGGTTGCCAAGAGGCGCAGCGTCGGCGCCTACAACTGGGGCTTCATCGCTGGACGGACGCAGACGTATCTGCCATGGGATTCGTGGAAGCGGCCATACACCTCCCTTCCAGAAACGTGGTTCAGCGATCTGCTACATCCCGACGGACGGCCCCATGACGACAACGAGATACGCGTCATCCGACAGCTCGCTGGAGCAGGTCGCCCCACCTGAGGCCGGTCAGCGCACTTCGTAAAGCGGCCGACGCGGCCGAGTACGGTCCGAAACAGAGGTGTCCTGCCCAAGGGCCGTTCCTGTGATCGGATGGTCACGGTCGGGGTGCGAATCGGGGAAAACCGCCGAGGCGGCGGGTAGTGCAAGCCCGTTCAGGTGATGAATGGAGGGATCGTGGCTGGTGGTGTGGCGACCGTGTGGGTGCCGCTGGACGACATGAATCGAGCGGTTCGCTTCTACGGCGAAACGCTCGGATTGGACGTCAAGACGGAGGGCGACGACTGGACGGAATTCGATGCCAACGGCCTCACGATCGGGTTGAACGCTCGCAAGGGCACGCACAAGGGTCCGCGGTGGCGGCGCGGTGGTCGACGGACGTCTCGATGATCCGATGGAACTTCTCGAGAGCGAGGGGTTGCGGTTCACCGGTGACATAGGTGGCCATTATCGGCAGTTCCCGACGACGGTACCCTCGCGGTAATGCAAGACTCCCCGGCCGCCGAGGTCGAATCGGTCGCTCGTGCACGCCACCGTCGCCGGTGGCGTCGGCTACTTCTCGTGTTCGCCATTATGTTGGTCCTCCTCGGGGTGCCCTGGTGGACGCTGTTGTCGGCGGGCACGCAGTGGCCTACCGCCGTGATCGTCGCCGGCACAGTCGTATTCGCAGCGGCCTTCGTCGGGTTGCCCGTGATGATGACGCTGGGGCATGGCCGCCGGCACCTGGACTGGGCCGCCGCCACCGGAGATGCGCTGCTCGGCGCGATGTGGGTGCTGTTCGTCTGGTCGGTACTGGCCCAACTGTTTCGGGTGGCGTTGTTCGTGCGGGGAGTCGACGATCCAGAACGTTCGCGCGTGGTCGCGGGTGTGGTGGTGGCCGTCGTCGTTGCCCTGCTTACATGGGGTTATGCCGAGGCGATGCGGGTGCCGCGCATCAGGCATGTCGACGTAGGCATCTCCAGACTGGGTAGCGGCCTGGACGGCCTGCGCGTAGCGGTGATCACCGACACCCACTACGGGCCGATCGACCGCACCCGCTGGTCCACTTCGGTGGTGGACCGCGTCAACCAGCTCGACGCCGACGTCGTGTGCCACGTCGGCGACATCGCCGACGGAACAGTGGACCTACGTGAGGCACAGGCCAGACCGCTTGCAGCGGTGCGGGCGCGGCTCGCCCGCGTGTACGTCACCGGGAACCACGAATACTTCAGCGAGGCGCAAGGCTGGCTCGACTACATCGGCGGCATCGGCTGGGACGCACTACACAACCGGCACATCGTCATCGAACGCAACGGGGACAAGCTGATTATCGCGGGCGTTGACGACGCGACCGCCGAAGCATCCGGCGTAGATGGACACGGGGCGAATCTCGAAGCAGCTCTTGCGGATAGCGATCCGACGCTGCCGGTGATGCTTCTCGCGCATCAGCCCAAGCAAGTCGTGAAGGCGGTCACGGCGGGGGTGGATCTGCAGATCTCCGGGCACACTCACGGTGGGCAGATCTGGCCGTTCAATTTTCTGGTCAGACTCGATCAGCCCGTTGTGCAGGGGTTGAGCAGACACGGCGACCGCACTCAGCTCTACACGAGTCGCGGCACCGGTTTCTGGGGTCCACCGTTCCGGGTCTTCGCGCCGAGCGAGATCACCCTGATGACGCTGCGCCTCACGGTTTGATTGCTGGAATCGCGAAGCACAGCCTGTTCGACCGTGACGACCCGAGTGGCGGCGAGTCCGATCTGATCCTGAGCATCCACCGCAACGGCCCCGACCAAGAGGGTCGCGCATCATCTGCACCTGTCGCGCTTCGAATGCATGCACAGCAGTAACCGCGCCTTGGCGGCGGCGAAGCAGCCGCTGTTCTTCGTCGTCGACCGACGCCGCCACCAGGGCCGCCAGGGTCAGCGGAAGCGGACGTTTAACGTCGCCAGGCCGAAGATCTTCCGACCCCCGCACTTCGCGGCGACAATGACGACACCCGTGCGGGTTGCCGGGTCCATCGACTTGATCCGGCCGCTGTACTCGATGTCTGCGCCGTCGGTGGCCGACACGATCGCGGGCGCAGACAGCCGCACCGCGTAGCGGGTAACCGCACCGGGGTCGCCCGACCATGCGGAGGCGAATCCGGCACCCAAACCCATGGTGAGCATTCCGTGGGCGATCACATCGGGCAGCCCTGCCAGCTTGGCGATGTCCTCGTCCCAGTGAATCGGGTTGGCGTCGCCGGCCACGCCGGAATAGTTCACCAGGTCGCCGCGGGACAGTCGGGCGTGGTGCACCGGTAGCCCGTCGCCGACGTTCAGGTCGTCGAAGGACGGCGTCCCTGGCGTGCGGGTGGTGCCTCCCTCGGCGATCCGAACCTCGCACTCGGGTCTCACCGTCTTTTGGTAGGCGGCATCGGATTCGTCGACTCCGAGCAGGTTCACGTCGTGCATCATCACGTTTTGCACGGCCGGCCTGATCGCCGGATCGACATCCTCGGCGGTGACGCCGACCACGGTGGTGTGCAAGGTGTGCACCCGCTCGCCGGCATTGTCGGTGAAAGTGTTGGTCACGGTGATCAGGTCTCTGCCGGCGAACCTGCGTACCGACGACAGCTCGACGTCAGT
>JAVRPG010000513.1:0-3461 GCA_032162325.1 Mycobacterium sp.
TCACGATCCTCACCTCGGTCGTGCTCGCGAATAACGATGCCGCGCAACTGGATCGCCGACTCGACTCGATCATCGACGCCAGCATGTATCCCGAGCAGTTGGAGGACCCGCGCCGCGGCGTGCTCACGACCGGGCGCTCCGAGTCCACCGGACAAGTGATGTTCCAGCGCGGCTTCCAGTTGCCGCAGCTGCCGCTGGGTACCGCGACGGTCGAAGTCAACGGTGTTGAATACCGGGTCCGCACCATCACGGTCGACCAACAGGGCGGCGTGCTGATGTCTGTTGGCATCCGTGCCGACAGCATTCTGTTGAACCGCGCGAGGATTCCGCTCTATTCGGCGGTCGGCCTGGTGACGGTGTTGATCGCCGCCGGCCTTGGCTGGTTACTGGCCGGTCCCGCGATCCGGCCACTGCGCAGACTGACCGAGCACACCAAGCGGCTCGGTAAGGACACCGAGCGGATGCCAGAAGTGCGTGGCGTCCGCGAGGCCGAGGAGCTGTCGGAGGCGATGACCGCGATGCTGAGCCGGCTGGCCGCCGCTCAGCAGGCCACCACCAATTCCCTGCAGGCCGCTCAGGATTTCGCCGCCAATGCCGCGCACGAACTGCGGACCCCGTTGACGGCGATGCGCGCCGACCTCGACACCCTGCGGATCCACGACCTGCCGGCCGACGAGAGAGCCGAAGTGGTGCAGGACCTTTCGCGCGCACAACGCCGCGTAGAGGCGATCATCACCGCGCTCGGGCAGCTCGCGTCGGGCGAGCTTGCGCAGGTCGAGGACCGTGATCTCATCGATGTCACCGACATGCTCGACCGCGTGGCGCGAGAGAACATGCGCACCGGCGGCGAAGTGGAGGTCGTGGTCGAGGCGGCCGATGATCTCGGGGCCATCTGGGGTTGGCCTGGCGGGCTACGGCTCGCGGTCGACAATCTGGTGCGCAACGCGGTGACGCACGCGCATGCGACGCGGATCGTGTTGGCGGCGCGCCGGCAGGAGCACACGATGACGATCGTCGTCGACGACAACGGCCGCGGCCTGCCGGAGGAGGAGCATCAAACGGTGCTCGGCCGATTCTCAAGGGGGAGCAACGCGGCGCCGGGCGGCTCGGGGCTGGGCCTGGCGCTGGTGGCGCAGCAGGCGGCGTTGCACGGGGGGCGCATCGAGTTGTCCGATGGACCGCTGGGCGGGTTGCGCGCGACGTTGACCATATCGACTTCGCCTGAGCCGCCTGCGAATCCGGAGTAGCGTCAGCCGCGCGGGAAGAGCGCGGCCGCTGCGCGCCAGCCCAGAAGCAGCACCGCGGTCGACAGCGAGGCCACCACCACAAAGCTCGTCGACACACCCGCAGAGGTCACCTTGCGCAACACCATTCCCGCCGCGACCGTGCACACCCACACGACCACCCCGGTGGGGATCACGGTGAACGGCCGGCGCCACCCGCCTATCAGCAGCCAGCCGACGCCGGTGCCTGCCAGAAACGGCCACGCCGTCTGCGCGATCCCGGCGACGGTCAACCCCTCGGCGTGACTTCGGCGACCGATGGTGCAGAACACGATCACGCAGACGACGTCGGCGAAAAGGGCGATCAGCGCCCGCCGGACACGCCGGCGCCTGTCATTGATTGGCATAGCTCATCACATCCAAAACCAGTGGGCTGACAGCGGATTCATCTCGCGAGGTGAAGCCAGGCTGCATCGGCGCCGGCCGGCCCGCTTCGATGGCGTCTTCGGCGGCCATCGAGGCGATGCGTCCGTCGAGTTTGAAGGACGACAGCACGAACGGCAGCCCGTTGGACCGCAGCGGATCGGGGGTGCTCATGATGTGGAAATGTAGGTGTGGGCCGTCGGTGTTTCCGGTGTTTCCGAGTGACGCGATCACCTGCCCCGAGTTCAGCCGGTCGCCCACCTCGACTTGGATGCTGCCGGTCTTGAGATGGACGTAGAGCGCATAGTTGCCGTCGCCCAGGACCGCAACGATGTGATTGCCTGCGTATTGCTCGAGTGGAAGACCGCTCGGGCTCTTTCCGGGAACCTGCTCGGGCAGTCCGTCCACCACCGCGACGACGCGACCGTCGGCGACGGCATGGATGTCGGCCCCGAAACCGGGATAGCTTTCCGGTTTGGTCTTGTCGCCGTTGAACAGTCGCCCATCCGGCAGCAGCTGCACATAGTCGATGGCGAATCGTTCGGCGACCCACAGCTGCCCATTGAGGGGATTCAGCGCCATCCGGTGCGGTGTCATGTCGCAACAACGGGTGGTCGAAGTTGTTGGTGCCGAGGGAGTTTCGGTGGGCGGCATGCACGCCGCGGTCAGCACGGCGACCCCCACGAGCACAGCGAAAGCCGGCAACGGCCGCGCATGATCGCCTCTATTGCTCGGGTTCGGGTTGGGGTTCGTGCTGCGCCTCGGGGTCGGGGCTGAATTGCGGTGACTGCTCGACGTTGTCGTTGGGGGTGGCGTCGGGGTCGATGTCCTTCTCGGTGCGGAACATGAAGAAGAACACCACCCAGCCGATCGCCGAGATGAAGATCCAGCTGATCAACCGGTAGATGAGCATCGCGGAGATGGCCGAAGCCAGGGTCATGCCGGACGACACCAGGCCGGGCACCAGCACCGCCTCGACCACCAGCAGCCCGCCCGGCATCAATGGGATGGCCCCGACAGCGCGGGCCGCCGCGTACGCCACCGTCACACCCGCCAGTGACGGATGCCCACCGGTGGCGTAGCAGGCGAACAGCAGACACGCCACATCGGCGATCCAGTTGAACAGCGACCAGCCGAACGCCTCGCCGAGTTCACGGCGCGACAGGCTGACCGATTCCAGCTGGGTCAGCGTCTCGCGCCATTTGTTCAGACCGGCGTCGGCGGGCTTGCCACGCAGCGAGTTGAACCACGACAGCACACGCACCCCGATGCCGTCGATGAGTTCGGGGCGAGTCGCCACCGCCTGCGCCAGCAGGATCAGCGCGATGAATGCACCGAGTGAAAACATAAGCGACAGTGGGTTTTTGCTCGCGCCCAGCATGAACGCGCCGCTCAAACCGAGCAGCGCGAGCCCGACCACCTGCAGGGCGCCCGACATCACGAGCTGCCAGGACGCCACCACCGGTGACGCACCCCAGATCCGCTGTTGGCGGTAGATGAACGTGGCCGACAGCACCGGGCCACCCGGCATCGTGGTGGACAGCGCGTTGCCTGCGTAGAACGCGGCCTCCGAACGCCACTGCTTGACCTTGACGCCGGCCGACCTCAGCAGCGTGCGCTGAATCTGCGCGAAGCTGTGCATCGACGACATCGCCGCGACGACCGCCGCCAGCACCCACCACCAATTCGCCGAGTACAGGCTCTTCCACGCCTTGGCCAGCTGATCCCACACCAGCGCGAGTTCGACCGTGAGCACGACGACCGCGACGCCGATGATCACCCATCGCAGCCACCAGTATCTGCCCCTGGTAGGCC
>JAVRPG010000514.1:0-10099 GCA_032162325.1 Mycobacterium sp.
GGCGCCAGCGTCGGGCACTGCGAGATCGGGGTGCAGTAGCGCGAGTTCGGATGGGCGGCCTTGACGTCCGAGTCCGGCGTCCAGTCGTTGCCCTTCCAGTCGACGAGGTGCTGCGGGTCGCCCTCCAGGCCTTCCCACCATACGTCGTTGTCGTCGGTCAGGGCGACATTGGTGAAGACGGTGTTGCCCGCCTCGATCGTCTTCATCGCATTCGGGTTCGACGACCAGTTGGTGCCGGGCGCGACACCGAAAAAGCCGAACTCCGGATTGACGGCGTAGAGCCGGCCGTCCTTGCCGAACCGCATCCAGGCGATGTCGTCGCCGACGGTCTCCGCGCGCCAGCCCGGAATCGTCGGCTGCAGCATCGCGAGGTTGGTCTTGCCGCACGCCGACGGGAACGCGGCGGCGATGTAGTACGCCTTGTTCTCCGGCGAGATCAGCTTGAGGATCAGCATGTGCTCGGCGAGCCAGCCCTCGTCATGGGCCATCGCGGAGGCGATCCGCAGCGAGTAGCACTTCTTGCCCAGCAGCGCGTTGCCGCCGTAGCCCGAGCCGTAGCTCCAGATCTCGCGGGTCTCGGGGAAGTGGGTGATGTACTTCGTGTCGTTGCAGGGCCACGGCACGTCGGCCTGGCCCGGCTCCAGCGGGGCGCCGACGGAGTGCAGACACTTGACGAAGAACCCGTCCTCGCCCATCTTCTCCAACGCAGCCTTGCCCATCCGGGTCATCGTGCGCATCGAGAGGACCACGTACTCCGAGTCGGTGATCTCCACGCCGAGCTTGGGATCCTCCGCGCCGAGCGGGCCCATGCAGAACGGCACCACATACATCGTGCGGCCACGCATACAGCCCCGGTACAGGTCGGCCATGATGCCGCGCATCTCGTCCGGGTCCATCCAGTTGTTGGTCGGGCCCGCGTCGACCTCACGCTCGCTGCAGATGAAGGTGCGGGACTCGACGCGCGCCACGTCCGACGGGTCGGACAGCGCGAGGTACGAATTCGGCTTCTTCTTGTCGTCGAGCTTCTTGAAAGTGCCGGCCTCGACCAGTTGCCGGGTGAGCCGGGCGGCTTCTTCCTCGGAGCCGTCGGCGAACACCACCCGGTCCGGCTCAGTCAGCTCCGCGACCTCGGAGACCCAAGCGAGGAGTCCCTTGTGTTGAGTCGGTGCGGTGTCCAGACCTGGAATGGTCGCTGCGGTCATCAAAACTCTCCTGCGTAGGTTTCTGCTAGGACGCAGGCCCCGATAGCACCAACCAAGCCTGAATGGCAGCGCCTTCGGTCGTCCCTGTACAGAGGTTAACGTGGGTGACATACCCGCGGGGAATCGGGAGTATGTCCGATCACTCACAGGAACGATTCAGATGAACATTCTCGGCGGTTTACCGATTCAGTTTCACCCAATTCCTCCGCTGCCGGTCCGTCGAACCGATATCTGGAAGGGATAGCCGCTCGGCTATTGAATCCGCGCGGCCGCCTCCTATCGGGCAAACAGTTATTCGGTACGGCTGTCTGACGACAGCGCCGCATCTGATCCGTTCCTGGCTTCCACGGACCCATCGCCGTACAACTCGGCGCAGACTGCGTCGAGCGCCCCCTGCAGCGGCGGCAGCCGGCGGTCCCGAACAACTCCTGCTCTGGCGGTGGCGACCGCATGCTCTCGCAGTTCGGTGTCGATCTCCGCAACGCGATCGGCGGCCGCGGCGCTCTCGACCTCGTCGCGGGCGGCAAGGTCGGTGGTGAGCGCCGTTTCGGCGGCCAGCACCCGGGTGGCCACCCGTTCCTCGACCGCGGAGCGCAGCGTGGAGGTGACCTCGGTGACCCAGCGGTCCAGCACCGCGCGATCGTGCAGCAGCCCCCGGATGCCCACCACCCACACCGTCAGCAGCAGGCCCACCAGACCGCCGGCGATCAGGCCCGCGATGGTCAGACCCGGCGCGAGGCCCGCGAACAGCCGGGTCACCGCGAGCGCCACCCCGAACCCGAAGCCTGCGCCGACGATCATCGTCAGCTGCGTCTCCAGGCGCCGCGACTTCAACGGCGGCTGCGCCACCTCGGGGGCCTCCAGCGGAGGTGGTGGCGCGGGCGCCGGCAAGCCGAGTTCGGCCGCGACGTCGCTGAGGTGGTCGGTGATGCCCTCGTCCACCTCGTCGACGACCTCGGCCGCGCGCGTCCGCACATACGACTCGAATTCGCCGAGCCTGCGCCGCCTCATATTCGAGGCGTCCTCCTGCAGTTCGGCGCGCACCGATGTGCAGCGGTTGCGTGCGAAATAGGTCAGCTGCACCCGCGCCTGCTGGATCTGGCTGCGCAGCGCGATATTGCGTTCGGACTTCGACAGCCGCCGCCCACGCAGAATGTCGTCTCGGTTCTTGCGAAGTGCGGTCACCCGCGCCTGGCGGTCGGCTCCGGCGGCGTCGGCCTGATAGCGGTCGATCACGGTGTGCAGCCGCACTTCCCACGCGCGCAACCGGTTTCGGCGCTGCACATCGGAATCGGACAGCCGCTGCCGCAACAGGCCGACCAGTTCGTCCAGCCTCGGCTCACCGAGATCCGGTGCGGCCGCCGCACCTACCCACTGCACGTGCTGATACCGTGGCGCGTGTGCCGCGAGCCGAGCCCTATCGGCGGCCAACACGTCGCGCCAGTTGCGGTGCGCATCGATCTTCGCCACCACCCCGATGACCAGATCGGTGTAGTTGGCCGCGAGATCGAGCAGCGCACAATCGGATTCGGTCAGCGGAGCGATCGCCGACACCACGAACACCACCGCGGCGGGAGCATCGGCGGGGCCCAGGTCATTGGTCTCCACAAAGGTGTGCTCGGGCATCCGCTCTCGCAACGCCGCGATCAGGCTGGTGGTGCCCGCCAGCCACGGGCCCGTCACGAGCACCACGTCGCGGTTCTCCACGCCCGGTGAACTCAGCCCCGGATCGACGGCCGCCACCACGGCGTCCGCCGCGGCCACCGGATCGGTCATCGGGCCCGCCCGAGCAGACGCAGCGAACCCCTCGCGATGTCGGCGCCGCAGCTGCGGTGTAGGGCATCGACCGGACCTCGGCTGTAGCGCCGCCAATGCACGGCCCGACGCAGGTGCGCGGCCGCATCGTCGCCGCGATCCACCGCCACCCCCGCCGCCTCGACCACACCGATCGCAGCGGCCATCACCCCGAGGATGGACTCATCCGTCGACAGGAACTCCGCGAGTCGCCGGTCGCCGGATTGCACTGCGAGAGAATACAGTTCGGTGGTCGCCGACCGCACCCGGCGATAGCACACCGGGGCGGCTGCCGCCTCGATGTGCTCGACGACCCTGTCGACCTGGCTGGCCCGCCGCAACACCGTCGACACCGTCGCGGCGTCCGCACCCTCGCCGAGCGCCAGGACGGCACTGGCGATGCCGAACCGGTCCAACGCGGCGAGCAGACGTCGCCGAAGCTCGGGCCGCACCGAATGGCCGCTGCCCACGAACGCGTCGGTCGACGTCAGGTCCGCGGGCTCGGTGACCAGCACGCGCAGCGCGGACATCAGCTCCTCGTTCAGGTCCGCGGTCGCCAGCAAGGCGACCATCGGCACGGTCGGCACCCCGGTCAGCGCCCGGCAGTCGGCGGCGCGGCGATGGGCCCGCGTCAACGGGCCGCCGTCGCTCAGGCCCGTCAGATCCGCCTTGTTCAGCACAGTCACGATCGGCCGGTCGGCGTTCGCGAGGTGGGCACGGTCCTCCGGCTTGAGCGCCTCGGCGATCACCAGGACGTGTACGTCGGCGGCGGTGGGGTCGGGTGTCACCGTCACCCCTGCTCGCGTCAGCGCGGCACCGACCGTGCCCCGCCCCGCCCCGTCACGTCCCAGCACTGCAACACACGGTGGGACGGCGATACGCGCGATGATCGGCGTCAACCGCGGATTGCGGCTCCGCTCAGCAAATCGTGTCAGCACATCGACGAAAATCTGGTGGCCTTTCGTTGTGCCCACCGGGGTGAAACCCGGTCCCCGAGGCAAATGTTGGCACCTCGACGGGCACATCGCGAGCGGTTGTCCCCAGTATCAGCCGAAGGCAACTGTTGGATATCAATCTGTACCACGATGCGGGTACTCGAGCCTTGATGCGCGACCATGGACGGATGCAAACGCCCAGGCAGGATGTCGCCGGCCGTCCGGCTCCGGGGCCCGATGTCGCCGGCCGTCCGGCTCCGGGGCCCGATGTCGCCGAGCCGCATTTGCATCCGCGGGTCGCCAGCTTTCGCACCCGGCGCTCGACGCTGTCCGGGGGACAACAGGCGACGTGGGAGCGGCTGTGGCCCGAGATGGGCATGCACGCGCGCGACGGCGACGGGGCGGCGCCGCGGCTGGACACCGAGTCCTGGTTCGGACGGTCGGCGCCGGTGGTACTGGAGATCGGCAGCGGCACGGGCATATCAACACTGGCGATGGGGCAGGCCGAACCGCACCTGGACGTGGTCGCGGTGGAGGTGTACCGGCGGGGACTGGCACAGCTGCTCAGCGCGATGGACCGCGAAGGCGTCACCAACATCCGGTTGGTCCGCGGCGACGCTGTTGATGTGCTCGAGCACATGTTCGGGCCGGACTCGCTGACCGGCGTGCGGGTCTTCTTCCCCGACCCGTGGCCGAAGGCGCGCCATCACAAGCGCCGGCTGCTGCAACCGGCGACCGTCGCGCTGATCGCGGACCGGCTGCGGCCCGGCGGAGTCCTCCATACCGCGACCGATCACGCCGGGTACGCCGAGCAGATCGCCGAGGTCGGCGACGCCGAACCGCGGCTGCGCCGCGTCACAGCATGGGACACGCTGCCGATCTCGGTGCAGCGGCCCGTCACGAAATACGAAGGCAAAGCCCAGCACGCGGGCAGCGCCGTTGCCGAATTGCTCTGGGAGAAACGGCCATGAGCCTCACTGAAGACATACGGCACATAGATGATGTGGCCCCGCCGCCCGTGGCACCGGCCGAGGCAACGGCCCGAGTGCTGCTGGTATGGGACGCGCCCAACCTGGACATGGGATTGGGCTCGATCCTCGGCGGCAGGCCCACCGCCGCGCACCGGCCCCGATTCGACGCGCTGGGCCGATGGCTGCTGTCGCGCACGACCGAGCTGTCCGCAACACGCCCCGACGTCTCGCTGGAACCCGAGGCGACCGTCTTCACCAACATCGCCCCAGGTAGCGCCGACGTCGTTCGACCGTGGGTGGAGGCATTACGTAACGTGGGCTTCGCGGTCTTCGCCAAACCGAAGATCGACGAAGACAGCGACGTCGACAGCGACATGCTCAACCACATCGCCCTTCGACGCAGCGAGGGACTGGCCGGCGTGCTGGTGGCCTCCGCCGACGGGCAGGCGTTCAAACAGCCGCTGGAGGAAATCGCCAGGGAGGGTGTGCCCGTCCAGGTGCTTGGATTTCGCGAACATGCCAGTTGGGCGTTAGCGTCGGATACCTTGGAGTTTGTCGACCTGGAGGACATTCCTGGTGTTTTCCGGGAGCCGCTACCGCGAATCGGCCTAGACTCGCTGCCCGAGCAGGGGGCTTGGCTGCAGCCATTCCGGCCGCTGTCCTCGCTACTGACCTCGCGCGTTCAATAACTGAAATGCGCGGGGTCGCCTGGACATATTGACAGTGTAAGGAGCTTACGTGTTCGCCTGGTGGGGTCGAACGGTGTACCAATACCGATACATAGTGATCGGTGTCATGGTCGCACTGTGCCTAGGCGGCGGCGTGTTCGGGCTCAGCCTCGGCCAGCACGTCACCCAGAGCGGCTTCTACGACAACGGCAGCGAGTCGGTCCACGCGTCCGTGACCGCCGACACGGTGTACGGTCGCGACACGTCCGGCCACATCGTCGCGATTTACACCGCCCCCTCGGGCAAAACCGTCGACGATCCTGAATTCAGCAAGAAGATCCTGGACAACCTGGCCCAGGTCGAGAAGGACCATCCCGACCAGATTCTGCGCTCGATCGGGTACTTCAAGAGCCCCGATGTGCTCAAGAACATGGCCGACGGGGACAAGCAGCACGCGTTCATGTCGATCCAGCTCAAGGGCAACGACGACGACACCATCCTGAACAACTACAACAAACAGGTCGGCTCCGACGGCAAGACGGTCAAGGACGCCCTGGCCATCGACGGCGTCGACGTCAAGCTCGCCGGCCTGCAGCCCCTCGCGAGCGAGTTGACCGGCACCATCGGCACAGATCAGAAACGCATGGAAGTGCTCGCCATCCCGCTGGTCGCGGTCGTGCTGTTCTTCGTGTTCGGCGGCGTGATCGCGGCGAGCCTCCCAGCGATCATCGGCGGCCTGTCCATCCTGGGCGCGCTGGGCATCATGCGGCTGGTCGCCGAGTTCACCCCGGTGAACTTCTTCGCCCAACCAGTGGTGACCTTGATGGGACTGGGCATAGCGGTCGACTACGGCCTGTTCATCGTGAGCCGGTTCCGGGAGGAGATCGCCGAGGGTTACGACACCGAGGCCGCCGTCCGGCGGACCGTGATGACCTCCGGCCGCACAGTCATGTTCTCCGCCGTGATCCTCGTCGCGTCGTCGGTGCCGCTGCTGCTGATCCCACTGGACTTCCTGAAGTCGATCACCTACGCGATCATCGCCTCGGTCATGCTCGCGGCGATCCTGTCGATCACCGTGCTGGCGGCCGTGCTGGCGATCCTCGGACCGAACGTCGATGCCCTCGGCGTGCGCACCCTGCTGCGGGTGCCGTTCCTCCGCGACTGGAAGCCGACGAACTGGTTGCTGAACTTCCTCGCCGACAAGACGCAGAAGACCAAGACCCGAGCAGAGGTCGAGAAAGGCTTCTGGGGCAAGCTGGTCAACCGCGTGATGAAGCGGCCCGCCGCGTTCGCCTTACCCATCATCATCGTCATGATTGCGCTGATCATCCCGCTCGGCAATCTCTCCCTCGGCGGCATCAGCGAGAAATACCTGCCTCCGGACAACCCGGTACGACAGGCGCAGCAGGAGTTCGACAAGATCTTCCCCGGCTTCCGCACCGATCCCCTGACGCTGGTGATCGAGAGCACCAACGGACAGCCGGTGACCGACCCGCAGATCGCGGAGGTCCGCAGCAAGGCGATGGCCGTGTCCGGCTTCATCGACCCGAGCAATGACCCGTCCAAGATGTGGCAGGAACGGCCTTACCTGGACGGTGCCTCCAAGGATCCGTCGGTCCGGGTGCTCCAGAACGGCCTGACGAACCCCAACGACGCCTCCAAGAAGATCGCGTAGTTGCGGGCGATACCGCCGCCGCGTGGATTGACCGTGTCGGTGGGTGGCACCCCTGCGCTGGCACAGGACGGCATTCACACCCTGTTCGACAAGCTGCCGTTGATGGTGGTCCTGCTGATCACCACCACCACGATCCTGATGTTCCTGGCGTTCGGCTCGGTGGTGCTGCCGATCAAGGCCGCGGTGATGAGCGCGCTCACACTCGGCTCGACCATGGGCGTGCTCACGTGGATGTTCATCGACGGGCACGGCTCGGGGCTGATGAACTACACGCCGCAGCCGCTGATGGCGCCGATGATCGGCCTGATCATTGCGGTGATCTGGGGCTTGTCGACCGACTACGAAGTGTTCTTGGTCTCCCGCATGGTGGAGGCCCGCGAGCGCGGCATGTCGACCGCCGAGGCCATCCGCATCGGCACCGCCACCACCGGTCGGCTGATCACCGGAGCGGCTTTGGTCCTGGCCGTCGTCGCGGGTGCGTTCGTGTTCTCCGACCTGGTCATGATGAAGTACCTGGCGTTCGGCCTACTCATCGCGCTGCTACTGGACGCCACCGTGGTCCGGATGTTCCTGGTGCCCGCGATCATGAAGATGCTGGGCGACGACTGCTGGTGGGCACCGCGCTGGATGAAACGGCTTCAGGAACGCCTTGGCCTCGGCGAGACCGAGCTGCCCGACGAGCGTAAGCGTCCGGCAGTGCGCGAGCCTGGGGAAGCGTTGGTCGGCGCGGGCGGACCGGCGCCGCGGCCCAGGCCACCCCACGACCCGACCCACCCGGCCGCCGATGGCGCTTCGCGCCCGGGTGCAACGACGCGGATCGCGACGCCGCCGCGGACCAACGCCCCGTCCGGGGCAGGCACGACGCGGATCCCCACCGCGCGCACACAGTCCGATGAGCCGCCGACCACGCGGCTTTCGATGGCCAAGAACGCGGTTCGGAACGCGGTGAACAGTGCGACAGCCCGGGTCAACCACCCGCCCGCGGGTGACACCCAGCGGAACCACCGGCCCGCGCCTCCTCCGCCCGCTGCGGCACCGCGGGAGGAACGCGAAATCGAGTCGTGGCTGGGCGAATTGCGCGGCACGGCGCCCGCCGGCGGGCAACCGGCGCCGCCTCCTGCGCGACCGTCGGCGGACACCACCAGGGCCATGCCCGATCAGCGCACGCGGCAGCCCCGCCCGCAACCGGGCAACGAACCGACGACCGCGATTCCCGCGCAGCGTCCGCGGCCGCAGAACACCGACGCGACGACGGCCATACCGACGCCGCGGAAACAGGATCCGGAAGCGACCGAGAAGATCAACACCCGCGAAGAAGACGAGCCCAAGCGCCGCGGGGGTGGGTTGAGCGCGCAGGATCTGCTGCGGCGCGAGGGCCGGCTTTAGTCTTACCGGCGGGCAGGAGCGTAGCGACTCGGGGATCTACTCCGCCGTTTCGACGTCGTCGGCTTCGGCCTTCACGATCGGGCCGTCTTGAGCCTCCTGGGCGGCCTCCTCGGCCGCGGGATCTCTCGCCAGCAGCACGCGCACCGCGCTGTTGAGGAACGCGACCGTCGGCACCGCCAGCAGCGCGCCGACGATGCCGGCCAGCACGGAGCCGCCCGCGATCGCCAGCACCACCGCCAGTGGGTGGATCGACACCGCACGCCCCATCACCAGGGGCTGCAGCACATGGCCTTCCAGTTGCTGCACGGCGATGATCAAGCCGAGGGTGATCAGCGCGAAGATCCAGCCCTTCGCGATCAATGCGACGACCACAGCGAGGAAACCGGCGATCACCGCACCGACAAGCGGGATGAACGCGCCGAGGAAAACCAGCGACGCCAACGGCAGTGCCAGCGGTATACCCATGATCGCGAGGCCGGTGCCGATGCCGACGGCGTCGACGAGCGCGACCAAGAACGTCGCGCGCACATAGGCGATCAACGATCGGAAGCCGGCCCGGCCGGCGTCGCGCGCCCGCTCCCGCACGTGCTCCGGAAAGATCTTGGTGACATACCCATAGATGTTGCGGCCGCCTTGCAGCACGAAGATGAGCGTGAACAACACCAGCAGCGCGCCGGTGACAATCTCGGTGACGGTGCCCGCCGTCGACAGTGCCCCGCTGGTCAACTTCTCCTGGTTGTTCTGCAGCGCCTCGACGGCCGACTTGCGAGCCGCCTCGATCTGTTGCTGATTGATGTGGAGCGGGCCGTTCGTCAGCCAGTCCCCCACGCCCTTGATGCTGGTGCTCACCTGGTCGACGAGTGCCGGTGCGCCCTCGATGAACTGGCTGATCACGAATGCGAGGATCCCGCCGACGGTAGCGATGCCGCCGAGCAACACCAGGGCCACCGCTGCGCCCCGCGGAGCGCCGCGCCGATCCAGGAAGTCGACGACGGGCAACAGCAGCGCGGCCAGTATCGTCGCCAGGGCGACTGGAACCACGATCAACTCGAACTTCTGGGCTGCCCACAGCAGAGCGACGAGCGCCGCGAAGATCACCAGCAGCCGCCACGCCCACGCCGCCGTCTTGCGGACCAATGGAGTCACCGACTCGTCGGCCACGGAATCTATGGAAGGGCCTGCCGGCATGCCGGTAGCGTAGCGGCAGGCCGCAGCGTCGCTGCGAATCTGGACAATCAGCCCCGGCGCGCCTGCGTGAGCGACAATATCCGGGCTACCTGCACCGCTACCCTATTGACGTGTCCCACGACGCACCGGCGAGCGACGCTCGCACCCAGGCGCGGCCTACCAGGGGCAGATACTGGTGGCTGCGATGGGTGATCATCGGCGTCGCGGTCGTCGTGCTCACGGTCGAACTCGCGCTGGTGTGGGATCAGCTGGCCAAGGCGTGGAAGAGCCTGTACTCGGC
>JAVRPG010000515.1:0-8144 GCA_032162325.1 Mycobacterium sp.
AGACGTCGCCGCAGGTCTAGTCAGTCGCCATATCACCTGGCGCGTCTGCTCCTCGTCTGCCCGCCGCCCTGCACAAGAGGCCGTCGTACGTGCGTACTACGACTTTCGACCAGCGGCGGCTTCGTGCTCCAGTTTCACGCGCGCGAGTACGCTCGCACCAGGAGGTCCGAATATGCGGAAGCACTCCAATTGGGTCACCATCCTCGCCGCCATCGTCCTCATGGCCGTGGTGCTGGCAGCGCCGGTCAGCGCCCACCACGGATGGAGCGAATATCAGGACGAGCAATTCGAAATCACGGGCACGCTCGAGACGCCCGTCAGCCTTGCCGGCCCGCATGCCACGGCGCAGATCAGAGTCGATGACGAGCTGTGGGACGTGGTGCTGGCCCCTTCGACGCGCACTGCCAGCGCCGGCCTGACGGAGGACGTCATTCCCGTTGGCGCGACGGTGACCGCAAGCGGCCACCGGCATCTCGATGAGGCGACGCTCGAAGTCAAGACAGAACGCCTTACGTGGAACGGAACGGTGTTCAACGTCTACCCCGAACGCAATTGATGCCGAATCCGGCGGCGCCGCCTCCGGGCGGACGGGGCCGTCGCCGGTTGACGGCGCGCGCGAATGCATGACGCGCTCGCCTGGCTGCAGTCGTCTGCGCTCGGCATGTTCATGCGCGGCTCCGGCCCGTGGACCTATCCCGTAGTCAACGTGATTCATGTCCTCGGTGTCGCGACGCTTTTTGGTGCCGTGCTCATTCTCGATCTGAGGCTGCTGGGGGTGTGGCGCCGCGCACCGCTCGCAGCGATCACCACCGTTGCCGCCCCACTGGCGATGGCAGGCTTCGCGCTCGCCGCAACCAGCGGTGTCTGCCTCTTGGCGGCCAATGCTCTCGAGTATGAGGACAACCCTGTTCTGCTGGTGAAGTTCTCGGCAATCGGGCTGGGATTGGTCAACGCCGTCGTGCTGCGCTGTACGGCGGCGTGGCAGGCCCACACAACGCGCGATCTGTCCCACTCCGAAGCGCGGCGACTGGGGCTCATGGGTGGCGTGTCGCTGGTCAGCTGGCTGACGGCCGTCGGTGCGGGGCGGATCATTGGGTACTGGTAGAACACCGTCGTCGACACACACCAGATCTGCCAGGGCGGTCGCACCAGCCCGCCGGCCCGATGGTGTCGGTACCCGTGGGGCGCCACAGCGTCACGCTCACCACTGTTGATTCTGAGGTGCCGTCGGGCGTGCTTGTCCCATCCCGATAATGTCGCCGCTGCGAGGACCTAATTCCTTGTCCTCTCCGCCGCTCAGATCGACCAGGGCGCACGGCGCGGGATCGTCGTTCAGCTGCTCGTGAGGAACGCACTGGTCATGCACGATCATCCACAGCATGTCGGAATCCGCACGCGCCCAACCGATCCCAACGCCGGAGAACGGACCAACGACCGCAGCCGTGACAAGCAATCGGCCCAACGTCCACGACCAAGCCATCGCCCTTTTCGTATGGCCATTCGCCACGACACGCCCCTCAGGCCAGGCAGCTCAACGGGCGCCCGCCGTTATAGGTGACCATGTCGGTCAGAGCCGCGGCGACGTCGATACGCGCACCCAGCGGCTCGCCGTCGAGTTCGGCATAGGCCCGGTGCAGGTTGCCGACGATGCGCTCGGAATCGAGTAGGTCGGCGTACTGTCCCAGGTCCAGTTCGCGTGCGGTGTCCAATGGTGAGAGCCCCCCGTCATGGCCGGCGCGGGCACTGGTCTGAACGAAGCGCAGGTACCCCACGACGTCGTCGATGAGTTCCGGTCCGGCCACGGCTCCATGCCCCGGGACGATCGTCGTCGCGCCGAGCGGTTTGACCACCTCCTCCAGAACCTCGATGGCGCCGGCCACCGATCCCTGCACGAGGAACGGTGTGCCGCCGTTGAACAGCAGGTCGCCGCAGTAGAGCACCTTGCGCTCCGGCAGCCAGACGGTCGAGTCGTTGGTGGTGTGCGCTGGCACGCCGACGTGCCGGACGTCGGCGCGCAGGTCGTCGACCCATACTGTCACCGAGTCGGTGTAGGTGAGAAACGGTGGCTCCAGGACGATCTCACCCCAGTCGACCTCGGTCCAGAACGGGGCCGATTTCGGTTCCCCCCAGTCCAAGACGCCGGCGCGGGTGGCCTCGTGTCCGACGATCGTGGCACCGGCGAACAAGAAGTTCCCGAAGGTGTGATCACCGTGGTGATGGGTGTTGACGACCGTCCGAACCGGCTGCGCTGTGACCGTTCGGATCGCGTCCAGGTAGGCACGGGTGCGGCGGACGGTCGCGCAGGTGTCGATGCTGATCACTCCGCGCTGGCCGACAAGAAAGCCGGTGTTGTTGATCCACCAGGTCCCGTCGGGCTGGATATAGGCGAAGACGCCGTCGTCGAGCTCCTGCAGCCGGGGCGGGGCCGGGGTCGTGATGTCGTGGTGGACGGTGCTCATGTCGCTCTCCGGTGTGGTGAGGCGCTGTTATCGGTAGACAACTGCATCTTCGCAGACCCCCGCCGCGGGTTCAGAAGCGCCGACGGCCGAGGCTCGGGCTCGACATATCAATTGCGTTGCCAACCAAAACCCGATGCCGCGCGCAGCCAGTCGCTGTTTGACCTCAGAACGTCCGCACGGCCACCTCGGCCGGCTCGGCGAGCAGCGAGGTGATCTCGTCGTCGAGCTTGACGAGCGTGACCGAGCAGCCGGCCATGTCCAGCGACGTGCAGTACTCACCGACGTAGCTGCGCCGCACGTTGATGCCGCGCCCGGCGAGCTGGTCGTGCGCGCGCCCGTAGAGCAGATAGAGCTCGCTGATCGGTGTGCCACCAAGACCGTTGATCATGAGCGCGACGTCGTCGCCCTTGTTGTACGGCAGGTCGGTCACGACGGCCTCGAGCAATTCGTCAACGATTTCGTTTGCGCCCGCCAGCTTTTCGCGGCGCCGGCCCGGCTCGCCGTGAATGCCCACGCCCATCTCCATCTCGTCGTCGCCGAGCTCGAAGAGCGGCGAGCCCTTCGCCGGCGGCGTGCACGACGTCAGTGCCATGCCCATCGTCCGGGTCACCGAGTTGACCTTCTCGCCGATCCGGATGAGCTCGTCGAGATCGGCCCCCCTCTCCGAGGCCGCGCCGACCGCCTTGATCACGAAGAAGTTGCCGGCCACCCCGCGCCTGCCGACGGTGTACGTGGAGTCCTTGACCGCCACGTCGTCGTCGACGATCAGCGTCTTGATCGTGACGCCGTCGGCCTCGGCCATCTCACGGCCCATGTCGAAGGCCATCCGGTCGCCGGTGTAGTTGTTGATGATGTGCAGCACGCCCTTGGGCGAGGACAATAGCTTGGAGGTCTCGAGCACGTAATCCATTGGCGGAGCGGCGAACACGTCGCCGGGACAGGCGGCGTCCAGCATGCCCTTGCCGACGACCATCACGTGCGCGGGTTCGTGGCCGGAACCGGAGCCCTGGATGATCGACACCTTGTCCTCGTACGGCGCGTCCGCGCGCATGATCAGGTTGTACTCCGGCACGTACTTCAGCGTGTCCGGGTTCGCAGCTGCGATGCCGTGCAGCATCTCGGCGACGAACTGCTTCGGGTCGTTGACGAACTTCTTCATTCGATTGCCTCCATCCTTGGTGTACCTGCGTCAATTCCAGTCGTCGGCGAGGGCTTCGAAGAGGACGGCGACGGCGACGGCTCCCGCGTCGAGCGTGCCGATGCTGCGCTCGCCGGTGTACGCGGCGCGTCCGCGCTTGGCGAGCATCGGCCGCGTCGCCTCGGCCGCCGACCGCGCGGTGACCGCCGCGGCCCGCAATGTGTCCCCCGGGGACGACCCCTCCTTCGCCTGTTCCTCGATGGGGTCGGTGGCGGGGACGAGCGCGTCGAGCAACGTCTTCTCGCCGAGCTCGGCGCCGCCGCGGGCCTTGATTCCCTCAATGGCCGCGCGCAGCATCGCGACGACCTGCTCCGCCTCCAGGCTCGCCGCGCCCGCCGCGGTCGTGCCCGCGCGCAGGAACCCGGTACCCCAGATGGGACCGGACGTGCCGCCGATCCGGCTGGTGATGACGACGGCGACCTTCTTGAGGAACGTCGAGATGTCGGTGCGATCGAATCCGTCCCAGTCGGACAGCACGATCTCGAACCCGCGCGCCATCGAATAGCCGAAGTCCCCGTCACCCACGACGGCGTCGAGATCGCCGAAGTACTTCTCGTTCGCCACGACCGTCTCCGCCATCACTCGGACGACGCGCTCGACGTCGGGAAGCGTTGCGGCCATACGGTTTTCCCTTCGTTGGGATCGGACGGTCAGATGGCGAACAGCCTCAGGACACCAGGGCCTCCACCGTTTCGAGAGTCACCCAGTCGCCCACCGGAACCCCGCTGGCGTTGGCCAGCACCTGGGTCCGTTCGCCATCGGGGTCACCCAGGCTCGACACCACCAGGGCGGCGGCGTCGAAGTCGTCGTCGCGGGTGTACTCGTTGACGGTGACCAGGCAGGTGATGCCTGCTGCCCGTGCGGCGTCGAGCCCGTTTCCAGAATCCTCGATCACCACCGCGTCCGAGGCTGGCACGGCGAGGCGAGCCAGGGCGAGCAGGTAGATGTCGGGGGCAGGCTTCTTGTGGGGCACGACATCCCCGGCGAACACCAGGAACCCGGCCGCGGCTTCTCGCCCGACGACATGTTCCAACACGGCCCGCACAGACGGCTCGGCCGAGGTCGAGGCGACGGCAAGCCGCCAGCCCGCGTCCGCCGCCTCACCGACCAGGCGTCGGACGCCGGGCCGACCGGGAAGCTTTCCCGCGGCGGCCATCTCGGTGTAGATCTCGGTCTTGCGCTTGTGCCAGCGACCGACCAGCGCGAGTTGCTCGTCGGTGTCCGCCGGGAGATTCGCGGCCGCCACGAACTCGGGCGTGAGCAGGCTGCGCATCCGCTCCTTGCCGCCGCCGATCTTCAGCTTCCGCCCGTACTCCTCCTCGCTCCAGTGCACCGGCAGCCCGAACTCGGCGAACATCTGGTTGAACGCGGCCAGATGCCCGTCCCGTTCGGTGTCGGCGAGCACGCCGTCGCAGTCGAAGATGAGCGCCCTCGTCACCGCGGCGTCACCATGCCTTGCCCGCACTGCCGAACGTGTTCATGTACCCGGCGGCCAAGTCAACGACGGCCGCGCGCACGTCGCGGAACAGGGAGGGCGGGTCCCACTTGTTGGCCGCCTCTGCGCCACGCAGGAATTCGAGGTTGGTCTTCATGAACTTGACTTTGAGGCCCGTCGAGATGTTCACCTTCGCACATCCACGGGCGATCAGATCGGCGAACTGATCGTCGGTCATGCCGGTTCCGCCGTGCAGCGCAATGGGAATACCCGTCGCCTCTACGAGATCGGTCACCCGTTGTGCGTCCAGGGTGGGCTCGGCGACGTAGACGCCGTGCGCGTTGCCGATAGACGGGGCGAAGGCGTCGACGCCGGAGCGCTGGATGAAGTCCACGGCCACCTCGAGCGACTGTCGCTTGGCCACGTCGTCGGATCCGATGCCGTCCTCCACACCGGTGATCGCCTCGATCTCGCCCTCCACGTGGGCGCCCACCGCGCGGGCCTGCGCCACGACCTCGATCACCTGGCGCAGGTTCTCTTCGACCGACTGCCGCGAGGCGTCGAACAGCACCGAGTTCCAGCCCTTGCGCAGACAGTCGGTGATGACCTCACGCTCCGGGCAGTGGTCGAGGTGCAGGCAGACGGGCACCTCGATACCGGCCGTCATCGTCTCCCACAGGCCGTACAGGACGTCAAGTCCGATCGACCGGACCGTCTTCACCGAGGTCTGGACGATGAGCGGCGAGCGTTGCTCGACCGCTGCGGCCAGCACGGCTTCCAGCGTCAGGTCGTTGAAGATGTTGATGGCTGCGACGCCGTACCGCTCGGCGAGCGCGCGATCCAGGATGTCCTTCAATGGCACTACCGGCACGATTCCGAACCTACGCCAGGTGGCGGCAGCGCGGCATCGGTGGAACCACCCGCATGACGGGTGGGGATTTCCCCCGTCGCTCAGCGGGAGCGGTTACCGCCGATGGACCTGCGCGAGTTACTAGTGTCCCGGTGTGGGTGTTGCGGACGCCGCTGCGGCTGCGGCTGCCCTGCCTTCGGGGCTTGCTGCCGAGTGGCCAGCCGACGTCGCCGACGCCTTCGGGGCATCGCAGTTCAGCGACAGAAGCACTTCATTTGTCGCTGAGCCGCTGCTATTCGGCGCGGGTTGCACAGTCCTGACTTGTTGGCTGGCAACGACGCAGTCCGACCACCCCTTCTGGTCGCCGACCGTAGTCGACACGACTGGTGTGTAGCCGGCGCCGCTGAGCGTCCCAGTCGCGTCACTGTACTTCTGGCCGGTCACATCCGGCGCCGGCGCGGCCGCAGCCACGCCATTTCCAATCAGCGCCATCGTCGCTACCGCAGCGGCAGCCGAACGTGCGCCTGAGGCGATGCGCTTTTTCACGCTTGGGCCTCCGTGTCTGTATCTATGACGCTGCTTTGGTAGCGGGAACCGCCGTCAGAGCGGGAACCGCCATCGAGGTAGCGACGGTCGACGCCGGCGACTTCTGCGTGGCCGTCGCCCCGAAACCGCCGACGGTCGGATGAACGTATGTGGTGTTCGCCGGCGCATCGCCGGACCCGGCCAGGGTGCTACCGGTACCGAAATCGTCGCCACCATACGCAACGGTCAACGCACCCAACGCGACGACCGCGCTGGTACCGACCACCACCCCGAGCAGCTTTACGCGGGGACTCTCAATTCGCGTTTGATTCGCTTTCATCCGCAAAGCTTGGCGCACACAGCCTAAGACTCGCTGAATCACCGCTGTGACATCGCTGGCTCGGCGGGTGGCGACGACTGCCTCAACTGCACCCGGTCGGGTCGATCACCCACGCACGCGTCGTCATTACCGGCGGGGAGGGCAGCGACAATCCCACGCGAAAAGCATTGTGCTACTTGCGTATACAGTAGTCCACTGTCAGTACCTGCATGTCCGGTTTCGGCAGGGTTCACGTCTGTGGGGCGTGGTTGATCAGCTCACGGTAACAGCAGCTATTGCGCCAATGTGTGTCCAGTTTCACGATAAGAGCCTCTTTCCCGAGACCGTGTCTCTGCGGCAGCCACGAGCTCAGCCAAGAACGTGGCAGATTACCAAACGGTATGACCCAACGCCGCCAGCTGCCGCCCCACTTTCATTGCGAAACAGACAGATTGGCAGCTTTAAGGCCCCGGCGACAGTCGGGCAATTCCGACCGATTCCAACGGAACGTGGCCGTTCGTCTGGCGCCCGGCGCCGCCTCGGTAGTTTCCGACGAGCAGTATGTCGCCCTGGAGCGCGGTCAGCGGTAGAACGTCACCTCCACGCGCGCTTGCCCTTTCGGTGCCAGGGCAGGCGGCCCGCTGTCGTTCATCGTCGCCGCGTTCTGCCCTTCCTGGCGCTGCATCTTACCCGCGTCGCGAGCCTCACCGTGGACGTCGCCAGGGCCGGGCTCGCGTCGTTGCGCGCGTCGACAATCAACGTTGTGACCGACACGGCAGCGTTGATCAGCCTTGCCGCGCTGGCCCCCAACGTGACAGTGCTGCTCGACGGCCAACCGACCGGTCCGGTGGTGCCGGTGCCCGTCGGGCGCCACACCATCACGTTGACGACGGCTTAGGTAGTCGGCTTCCTCCGCTCGCACGTTTGAGCCGCCTCATGAAACCGCGACACTCGCTTCAGGACGAAGGCCATCGTGCAGCGAATATGCCGCGGCAGGCCGTAAAGGTACGGCCCAGTCGGGCGATTCGCTGATGCCGAACCGCTGGTGCAGCCGCCCCAGCGGTCGCGGCGCCCACCAGTTCACCCGGCCAAGCACACGCATGAAGGCCGGCATCAACAACATCCGAACCAGCGTGGCGTCCACCAGCACGGCCAGCGGCACTCCGACGCCGAAAATCCGCATGACCGACACGTCGGCGGCCACCAGTGAGGCGAACGTCACCGCCATCAACAACGCGGCCGCCGTGACCACCCGGCCGGTGCGGGCCAGGCCCAGCGCGACGCTCTCATCGTTGTCGGCCCGGGTCTTGCCGGTGGCCAGCCAGGACTCGCGAATCCGCGAGATCAAGAACACCTCG
>JAVRPG010000516.1:0-7919 GCA_032162325.1 Mycobacterium sp.
ATCGATGGAGCTCGATGAGGACCATCACTAGCCGATCCGAACATGCAGGACCCACAACCTGGTAGGACACCTACCAGTTATCAAGGAGGATAAGGAATGGATCCCACTATCGCTGCCGGCGCACTCATCGGCGGTGGACTGATCATGGCCGGCGGTGCAATCGGCGCCGGTATCGGTGACGGTATAGCGGGTAACGCCTTGATCGCCGGTATCGCCCGGCAGCCCGAGGCGCAGGGCCGGCTGTTCACACCGTTCTTCATCACGGTCGGTCTGGTGGAGGCGGCGTACTTCATCAACCTGGCGTTCATGGCGCTGTTCGTGTTCGCCACCCCTGTCAAGTAGTACGACGGCATGGCTGACCCGAACGTAGTCCTCGTGGCGGCCGAGGAAGGTGGCCAGAGCAACTTCCTCGTCCCCAACGGCACCTTCTTCGTCGTGCTCATCATCTTCCTGATCGTGCTCGGCGTAATTGGGAAGTGGGTGGTGCCACCGATTTCAAAGGTGCTGCGCGAGCGCGACGCCATGGTTAAGAAGACCGCCGAGGACAACCGGCGCGCCGCCCAACTGCAGGCTGCCGCCGAAGCCGACTACCTCAAGGTGATGGCGCAAGCGCGCCGTGAGGCGTCGAATGTGCGCGATGAGGCCCGCAACGAGGGCCGCAAGATCGTCGAAGAGGCAAGGGCGCGGGCCAATGCCGAAGTTTCTGGTGTGCTGCAGCAGGCCAATGACGAGCTGACGGAGCAGTCGCGTGCAGTGACGGCCGACCTTCAGACGTCGGTGGAGACCCTCGCGGCAAGCCTTGCCAGTCGTGTGCTCGGGGTCGAAGTGACGACCCGTACGGTGCCCGTCACAACAGGGCAAGGGCGGTAGCTAAGTGTCGACGTTCATCGGACAGCTCATCGGATTCGCGGTCATCGTGTTCATCGTCTGGAAGTACGTGGTGCCGCCTGTCCGCGGCATGATGCAGCGCCAGCAGGAGACTGTCCGGACTCAGCTCGAACAGCACGCTGAAGCGGAAAAAAAGGTGGCCGACGCCGATACCGAGCACGCCCAGGCGCTGGAAGAAGCCAGGGCCGAGGCGAAGAAGGTGATCGAGGAGGCGCGTCATGACGCCGAGAACATCGCCGAGCAGCTGCGCCTCCACGCTGATGCGGAGCTGGAGCGCATCAAAGTCCAAGGCGCGCAGCATGTTCAGCTGCTGCGGCAACAGCTCATCCGCGAGCTTCGGCAGAGCCTCGGCGCCGAGTCGGTGCATCGCGCAAGCGATTTGGTGCGCGACTTTGTCTCCGACCCGGCCGAGCAGTCCGCAACGGTGGACCGCTTTCTTGACGAGCTCGACGAGATGGCACCGTCGACCACCGCCTTTGCGGACCCCGTCAACGCGAAGCTCCGTGCCGCGAGCCGTGAGTCACTGACCAAGGTGGTCGAAAAGTTCGACGAAGTCGTGGCCGACCTGGATAGCGACGGATTGACTCGTTTGGCCGACGATCTGGCATCGGTGGCGAAGTGGCTGCGAGAAGAGCCGGTACTGGCCAGACACCTGGCCGATCCCTCCGGGGACTCCGCTCCCAAGGGCCAGCTCGCCGAGCGAGTGTTGACCGGTAAAGTTTCCGATGCCGCACTCGACCTACTCAGAACCGCTGTGTCACAGCGGTGGTCCTCCACCTCTGACCTGATCCACGGCGTCCAGCACGTCGCGCGACTCGCGTTGCTCGTGCATGCCGAACGCGACGGCCAGATCGAGGACGTGGAAGACCAACTGTTCAGGTTCAGTCGCATCCTCGACTCCGAGCCACGACTGATCACGCTGCTGAGCGAGTACACGGCGCCGGTGGACGGACGAATCGGCTTGCTGAACAACGTGCTCCATCGCAGGGCGAGTAAGAACGCCGCAGATCTGCTGCGCCAGGCGATCGAGCTGCTGCATGGCGAGCGCGCTGACGAGATCGTCCGCGAATTGGCGAATCTCGCGGTGTCGCGGCGTGGCGAGGTCGTCGCACATGTCCGCACCGCCGTCGAGCTCAGCGACGCACAGCGTGACCGGCTCACCGACCTGCTCACCCGTACCTACGGCCATCCCGTATCGCTACAGCTGGACGTCAACCCGGCGCTGCTCGGCGGCTTGACGATCGCCGTCGGTGACGAGGTGATCGACGGCTCGCTGGCGTCGAAGCTGGCTGCGGCCGAAACTCACTTGCCCGACTGATCCGGATTACACAGACCGACACACGAAGTAGGAAGACGAAAAGCCATGGCAGAGTTGACCATCTCAGCGGATGAGATCCAGGGCGCTATCGAGGAGTATGTCGCCGCCTTCGAGGCCGACACCGAGCGTGAAGAGATCGGCACCGTCATCGACGCCGGCGACGGCATCGCGCACGTCGAGGGGTTGCCCTCGGTGATGACGCAGGAGCTGCTGGAGTTTCCCGGCGGCGTGCTGGGTGTTGCGCTCAACCTCGACGAACACAGCATCGGCGCGGTGATCCTCGGCGACTTCGAGAAGATCGAACAGGGTCAACAGGTCAAACGCACCGGCGAGGTTCTGTCGGTACCGGTGGGGGACGCCTTCCTCGGCCGTGTGGTCAACCCGTTGGGCCTGCCGATCGACGGCCGTGGAGACGTCGAGACCACGGAGAGGCGCGCCCTGGAGTTGCAGGCGCCGTCGGTGGTGCAGCGCCAAGGCGTGAGTGAGCCGTTGCAGACGGGCATCAAGGCGATCGACTCGCAGACGCCCATCGGCCGTGGCCAGCGACAGCTGATCATCGGTGACCGCAAGACCGGCAAGACCGCAGTGTGCGTAGACACGATCCTCAACCAGCGTGAGAACTGGGAAACCGGCGACCCCTCGCAGCAGGTCCGCTGCGTGTATGTGGCGATCGGTCAGAAGGGCACGACGATCGCCAGCGTGCGACGCACCCTCGATGAGGGCGGTGCGATGGACTACACCACGATCGTCGCCGCGCCCGCATCCGACTCCGCGGGCTTTAAATGGCTTGCGCCGTACACCGGGTCGGCCATCGCCCAGCACTGGATGTATGACAGCAAGCACGTGCTGATCGTGTTCGACGACCTGACCAAGCAGGCGGAGGCCTACCGCGCGATCTCGCTGTTGCTGCGTCGGCCGCCGGGCCGTGAGGCGTACCCGGGCGACGTGTTCTATCTGCATTCCCGGCTACTGGAACGCTGCGCCAAGCTGTCCGACGAGCTTGGCGCCGGCTCGCTCACCGGTCTGCCGATCATCGAGACCAAGGCGAACGATATTTCTGCCTACATCCCCACCAACGTCATCTCGATCACCGACGGTCAGTGCTTCCTGGAAACCGACCTGTTCAACCAGGGTGTCCGCCCCGCCATCAACGTCGGCGTGTCGGTGTCGCGGGTCGGCGGCGCCGCCCAGATCAAGGCCATGAAGGAGGTCGCGGGGTCGCTGCGGCTGGATCTGTCGCAGTACCGCGAGCTCGAGTCGTTCGCGGCCTTCGCTTCGGACCTCGACGAAACGTCGAAGGCGCAGCTGGACCGGGGCGCCCGGCTGGTCGAGTTGCTCAAGCAGCGGCAGAACAGCCCGATGCCGGTCGAAAAGCAGGTGGTCGCCATCTTCCTCGGCACCAGGGGCCACCTCGACACCGTGCCAGTTGAGGATGTCCAGCGGTTCGAGCAGGAGTTCCTTGAGCACATGCAGGCCTCGCACGAGGACATTTTCAAGGAGATCCGCGAGTCGAAGAAGCTCTCCGACGAGCTTGAAGAGAAGCTGGCCAACGCGGTGAACGAGTTCAAGAAGGGCTTCGCGACCACAGACGGCAGCTCGGTCGTTCGCGACGAGCATGTCGACGCGATGTCCGATGAAGACCTCGAGAAGGAATCGGTGAAGGTTCGCAAGCCCGCACCGAAGAAGAAGTAGGCCGGAGAACACATGGCTGCCACACTGCGCGAATTGCGCGGCCGCATCCGCTCCGCCGGGTCGATCAAGAAGATCACCAAGGCCCAGGAGCTGATCGCGACGTCGCGCATCGCCAAGGCGCAGGCCCGAGTCCTGGCGGCTCGGCCATACGACCGCGAGATCACCAACATGCTCACCGAACTCGCCAGCGCCAGCGCACTGGACCACCCGCTGCTGGTCGCACGCGAGCAGGCCAAGCGTGCAGGCGTGCTCGTGGTGACGTCGGACCGCGGGCTGTGCGGTGCGTACAACGCCAACGTGTTCCGGCGTTCCGAGGAGCTGTTCGCGCTGCTGCGCGATGAGGGCAAGAACCCGATTCTGTATGTCGTCGGGCGGAAGGCGCTGAACTACTACAGCTTCCGCAACTGGAAGGTGACCGACTCGTGGACGGGCTTCTCCGAGCGGCCCGAGTACGAGAAGGCGCAGGAGATCGCGTCCACCCTGGTCGGCGCCTTCTTGGCCGGCGAAGACGACGAAGGTGACGACCCCGGACCCGACGACATCCTCGGCGTGGACGAATTGCACATCGTGTTCACGGAATTCAAGTCGATGTTGTCGCAGTCCGCGGTGGCCCGCCGGATCGCGCCGATGGAGGTCGAGTACGCCGAGGAGGACACCGGCCCGCAGACGTTGTTCTCTTTCGAGCCGGATCCCGAGACACTGTTCGGCGCCCTTCTGCCGCGCTACGTATCGACGCGCATCTTCCGCGCGCTGCTCGAAGCGGCGGCGTCGGAGTCGGCGTCGCGCCGGCGCGCCATGAAGGCGGCGTCGGACAACGCCGACGACCTCATCACGGACCTGACCCTGATGGCCAACCGCGAACGGCAATCTCAGATCACCCAGGAAATCAGCGAAATCGTCGGTGGCGCGAACGCGCTCGCGGACGCCGCCAACAAGTAGCCCCTAGGAAGCGAAGAAAGACATGACTGCTACTGCTGAAAAAGAGACCAGCACCGACACCGCCGGCCGCGTTGTGCGCGTCACCGGGCCGGTTGTCGACGTTGAGTTCCCCCGCGACTCCGTGCCGGAACTGTTCAACGCGCTGCACGCTGAGATCACGTACAAGGACCTCGCGAAGACGCTGACGCTCGAGGTCGCCCAGCATCTCGGCGACAACCTCGTGCGCTGCATCTCGCTGCAGCCCACTGACGGCCTAGTCCGTGGTGTCGAGGTGGCTGACACTGGCGCCGCGATCTCGGTGCCGGTCGGTGACGGCGTCAAGGGCCATGTGTTCAACGCGCTTGGTCACTGCCTCGACGAACCCGGCTACGGCGAGGACTTCGAGCGTTGGTCGATTCACCGCAAGCCGCCGGCCTTCGATGAGCTGGAACCCCGCACCGAGATGCTGGAGACCGGGTTGAAGGTCGTCGACCTGCTGACCCCGTACGTGCGTGGCGGCAAGATCGCGCTGTTCGGCGGCGCCGGCGTGGGCAAGACCGTGTTGATCCAGGAGATGATCAACCGCATCGCCCGTAACTTCGGTGGCACGTCGGTGTTCGCCGGCGTGGGGGAGCGCACCCGTGAGGGGAACGACCTCTGGGTCGAACTCGCCGACGCCGACGTGCTCAAAGACACCGCCCTGGTGTTCGGCCAGATGGACGAGCCGCCCGGCACACGTATGCGCGTGGCGCTGTCGGCATTGACGATGGCGGAGTACTTCCGTGACGAGCAGGGCCAGGACGTGCTGTTGTTCATCGATAACATCTTCCGGTTCACCCAGGCCGGTTCCGAGGTGTCCACACTGCTGGGCCGCATGCCTTCGGCGGTGGGTTACCAGCCCACGCTGGCCGACGAGATGGGTGAACTGCAGGAGCGCATCACCTCCACCCGTGGCCACTCCATCACCTCGATGCAGGCCGTGTATGTGCCAGCCGACGACTACACCGACCCGGCGCCGGCCACCACGTTCGCACACCTCGACGCCACCACTGAGCTCAGCCGAAACGTGTTCTCCAAGGGCATCTTCCCGGCGGTGGACCCGCTGGCCTCCAGCTCGACCATCCTGGACCCGAGCGTGGTCGGCGACGAGCACTACCGCGTCGCCCAGGAGGTCATCCGGATCCTGCAGCGCTACAAGGACCTTCAGGACGTCATCGCGATCCTCGGCATCGACGAGCTGGCCGAGGAGGACAAGCAGCTGGTCAACCGGGCGCGTCGCATCGAACGCTTCCTGTCGCAGAACATGATGGCTGCCGAACAGTTCACTGGCCAGCCGGGTTCGACGGTTCCGCTCAAGGAAACCATCGAAGCGTTCGACAAGCTGACGAAGGGCGACTTCGACCATCTGCCCGAGCAGGCGTTCTTCTTGATCGGCGGCCTGGAGGATTTGGCGAAGAAGGCAGAGAGCTTCGGTGTGAAGATGGAGGACGGCGGCAGCGACGGTGCGCCGGCGACTGACGAGACCAAGGACGACGCCAAGCAGGACGACGCCAAGAAGGACGACGCCAAGAAGGACGATGGCGACGACAACGATGAGTAGTCTTTGTCGTCACCGAGAGGTGGTGTGACATGGCTGAACTAGACGTCGACATCGTCGCCGTCGAGCGTGAGATCTGGTCCGGCAAGGCCACGTTCTTGTTCACCCGCACGACCTCTGGCGAGATCGGTATTTTGCCGCGGCACATCCCGTTGGTGGCGCAGCTTGTCGACGACGCGATGGTCCGCGTTGAACGCGAGGGCGAAGACGATCTGCGCATCGCCGTCGACGGTGGCTTCATGTCGGTGACCGACGAAGGTGTGATCATCCTGGCCGAGTCCGCCGAACTCGAATCTGAAATCGACGCCGACGCAGCGCAGCAAGACGCCGAATCCGACGATCCCGCAACCGCCGCCAAGGGTCGAGCGAGGCTCCGCGCCCTGGGCAAGATCGACTAGAGGGCCCGCCCGATGAGCGCGTCCATGATGGCCATGGTCGCGCTGGTCGGTGTACTGCTGTTCATTGTCGTCGCGCTCTGTTACAGGCTGTGGAAGCTGCGCCAAGTGGGCGGGACGGCGGCGATACTGCGCGATGTGCCCGCGGTCGGCGGCCACGGCTGGCGCCACGGTGTAATGCGTTACCGGGGTGGGGAAGCCGGCTTCTATCGGCTGTCCAGCCTGCGCTGGTGGCCCGACCGCAGGCTGAGCCGTCGTGGCCTGGAGATCGTTGCGCGACGGTCGCCCCGCGGCGACGAATTCGACATCATGACGCACGAGATCGTCGTCCTGGAATTGCGCGACACCAGCCCGGAACGCCGTCGGGGCTATGAAGTGGCACTGGATCGCGGTGCGCTGACGGCATTTCAGTCGTGGCTCGAGTCGCGGCCGTCGCCGCGCGCTCGGCGCCGCACGTTTTGATTCAATCGATTGCAGGGCCCGGCTTTTCGGTCTTCGCCCAAGCGCTCATCCGCCTGGCTGCCACAACACGTCGCCAGCGGGATTGGCAGCCCGTGACAAAATGAACAGCAGGTCCGACAGCCGGTTGAGGTATTTGGCCGGCAGCACGCTGACCGATTCTTGATGGGTGTCAACGGCGTGCCACGCCGAGCGTTCCGCCCGGCGCGCCACCGTGCGGGCCACGTGCAGCAGCGCCGAGAGCGGCGTACCCCCTGGCAGCACAAACGAATTCAGAGCCGGCAGAGGTTCGTTGAACTCGTCGCACCACGACTCCAACCGATCGATGTAGCTCTGGGTGATCCGCAGCGGGGGACGTTCGGGATTCTCGACCACGGGGGTGGACAGGTCAGCGCCCGCGTCGAAGAGGTCGTTCTGAATCTGCCGCAGCACCTTGAGAATCTGCTCACCGGGGTTTCCCAGTGCGATCGCGACGCCGATTGCGGCATTGGCCTCGTCGCAGTCGGCATACGCAGCGAGCCGTGCGTCATTCTTTGAGACCCTGCTGAAATCGCTCAGACCGGTGGTCCCGTCATCACCGGTCCGGGTATATATGCGGGTCAGATGTACTGCCATGGTTAAACCGTAGCGGGACAGACTGGCTGGGAAACTG
>JAVRPG010000517.1:0-2895 GCA_032162325.1 Mycobacterium sp.
TCACCCGTGCGACTGGTGTCCGAGTGGGCGTCTCGACGTTGACAGCGACGACTGTGGGGTCGCCGGTGAGATGATCGATCTCAGCACACGCGTCGCGCGCGGGCGTACAGGTGGCCCTCGACGCTCGGCGCCGGCGGAACAACGAGACGAAGGCCTCTGGTGACGACGGAGACTCGCAGGCGCACTCGGGCAGACATGTGCCCCGGCGCGTTGCGGCCATGGCAGGCCGACGACGGGCTGCTAGTGCGCATCCGCCTGTTGGGTGGTCGCCTACCCACGCGTGCACTGAAACGCCTGCACGAGGTCAGCCAACGGCACGCAGATGGACGTATCTTTCTGACCCGGCGCGCAAATCTACAACTGCGCGGACTGTCCGGCGACGGCCGCCAGTTGACGACGGCCGCTTTGGCGGCGATCGAGTCGACCGGCCTCCTCCCGTCGCGCACGCACGAACTCATGCGAAATGTGCTCGTGTCGCCGCAGACGGGCCTGGCCGGTGGACGCGCAGATCTTCGCTCCGTGGCGGCGCAGCTCGACACCTTAATATGTGGAGACGCCGAACTTGGCCTGCTGCCAGGGCGTTTTTTGTTCACGCTCGACGACGGCCGCGGCGACTTGCTCGACCGCCTCACTGGGGCCGGGAAGTATGGAACTGACCTGGGTTGTGTGGCGCTCGGCGATGGTGTGGTTCAGCTGCGCGTTGGCGATCATTGGGGAGCCGTCACACCAATGGGTGACGCCGCCGGCCGTTTGGTTGATCTGGCGGCGCGATTTCTCGATGCTCGCGGGACGGGCGCGAATGCGCCGTGGCACATCCGCGAGCTGACCCGGCCGCTTCAACCGCCCGCGCCTGCGGACCCCCGGCTCCCCGCTCCAGCGCCACCGCTTCCCTACGGCACGGTGGCCGGTGGCACCCACGTGCCCGCCAACGACGGTGTACTGACACTCCAGCTAGTCCAGTCGCTGCTCGAACGCGCGGCAGGCGTCGCACATGTCGTCGTCACGCCCTGGCGCGGCATCCTCATCCCCAACGCCCCGGAGGTATCGAGGTGACACGTCCCCAGGCGCGCGATGCCCAACGGCCGACACGACGCTACGACTACATCGCCGACGGCCCCGCCATCTACGCCCATTCGTTCGCCACCATCCGCCGAGAAGCCGACCTTTCGCACGTCCCAGCAGAAGCCGAGAAACTGGCTGTGCGGATGATCCACGGCACCGGTCAGCCGGACCTGATCGACGACCTCGTGATCCATCCCGAACTCGCGCCCGCCGCTCGCTCTGCGCTGCAATCCGGCGCGCCCATTCTGTGCGATGCACACATGGTCGCCACCGGTGTCACCGCGGGCCGACTCCCCGCCGCCAACGAGGTGCACTGTTTCCTGAACGACCCGAGCGTGCCCGCTCTCGCCCGACGGTGGAACACCACCCGCACTGCGGCCGGCGTCTCGTTGTGGGAGCCCGTCCTGAGCGGCGCTGTCGTTGCCGTCGGCAATGCCCCGACCGCACTATTCCACCTGCTGGAGATGCTCCGCGACGGTGCGCCTCGGCCCGCTGCCATCGTCGGATGCCCTGTGGGGTTCGTCGGCGCCGCGGAATCCAAGGAGGCACTCATCTCCCTATCCCGCGATCACGGAATCGACATCCCGTTCGTGACCGTGCGTGGACGGCGCGGGGGATCGGCGATGACGTCGTCGGCAATCAACGCGCTGGCCTCGGAGGCAGAGTGACAACCGCTCACACCGCCGGGCGATTGTACGGAATCGGCCTGGGCCCGGGGGATCCCGAGTTGATCACCCTCAAGGCGGCCCGGGTCATCGGCGAGTCCGACGTCGTCGCCTACCACGCAGGCGTCAGCAAGCAGTCCTACGCGCGGACCATCGCGGCGGACCTGGTTCCCGCGGATGCCATCGAGGAGGAACTGCGCTATCCCCTCACCACCGGGACGACGGATCATCCCGGCGGGTACGCCGGAGTGCTGGCAGACTTCTACGAGCAATCGGCCGCCAGGCTGGCCGCGCATCTCACCGCCGGGCGCACCGTTGCCCTACTCGCGGAAGGGGATCCACTGTTCTACGGCTCCTTCATGTACATGCACGACCGGCTCAGCACCCGCTTCGCCACCGAGGTCATACCAGGAATACCGGCATTCGCTGCCGCCACGGCGACCACCGCCTCCCCGCTGGTCCGCCAAACCGATGTGCTGACCGTGCTGCCGGGGACGCTGCCGGAAGCCGAACTCGCACGGCGCCTGGCCGACACTGACGGTGCCATCATCATGAAGCTCGGCCGCACCTTCCCGGCTGTCCGTCGCGCGCTGGCCGCTGCGGGACGCCTCGAGCATGCGCTCTACGTCGAACGTGCCAGTCACCCGCAGCAACGCTGGCTGCCGGTCGCCGACGTCGACGAATCCACCGTGCCATACCTGTCCCTGATCGTCGTCAACGGCGATTCGCTCAACGGTCGACGTTCCCGCGTCGCGGTCGACGAGCCACGTCCGGCGCCCCTGCCTACCGAGACCGGTGTCGCTGAACTCCTCGTCATCGGTCTGGGGCCCGGACCGGAGAGTTGGATGACGCCGGAGGCGGCGGCCGCGCTTGCCGGGGTACAGCATGTCGTCGGCTACCGCCCGTACGTGGCACGGGTGCCTCAGCGGGAAGGGTTGCAGCGGCACGCATCTGGCAACACCGTCGAAGTCGACCGTGCACGCTTCGCCCTGGAACTAGCCCTTCGCGGCGAGAAGGTCGCCGTTGTCTCCGGTGGCGACACAGGAGTTTTCGGCATGGCCTCGGCAGTGTTCGAGGCCGCCGACGACGGGCGCTTCACCGTGGTTCCCATCCGGGTGCTACCCGCCGTCTCGGCCGTTCAAGCCGTCGCCGCACTTGCCGGCGCACC
>JAVRPG010000518.1:0-7575 GCA_032162325.1 Mycobacterium sp.
CCGCGTGGAGTCCTTCGCCCTTTCTCGCCTCGGCCACGGTGCTACCCAGCCAGATTGAAGTTGCCGGATTGCCCGTACACGGCAAGCGAGATCATCATCACCACGAACGCCGAAATGATCAGCGAGGTACGCACCGCACGCCCGACAGCCTCCCCAACTCCGGCCGGCCCACCGCTTGCGGTGAAGCCGTAATAGGTATGTATCAGCATGATCACCACCGCCATGGCGATGCTTTGAACGAATGACCAGATCAGGTCGGTGGGGTTCAGGAACGTTCTGAAGTAGTGGTCGTAGACGCCTGTCGATTGACCGTAGAAAACGGTGGTGCCCAAACGCGCGGCCCAGAACGACATCAGCACGCCGACGCAGTACAACGGGATCACCACCACTAGGCCGGCGATCACCCGGGTGGAGGCCAGATAGGCGACACTGCGGATACCCATCACCTCGAGCGCGTCGATTTCCTCATTGATCCGCATGGCACCGAGTTGTGCGGTCGCACCCGCCCCGATCGTCGCGGCCAGGGCAATGGCGGTGGTCGCCGGCGCGATCAACCGGACGTTGAAGAATGCCGACGCAAATCCCGTCAGGGCCTCCACACCGATTTCTGAGAAGTCGGTGTAGCCCTGCACCGCAACCAGCGCACCGGTGGTCACCGTCAAGAAGGCCACGATCGCGACGGTGCCACCGATCACCACGAGCGCCCCTGCGCCCAGGCCCATTTGAGCGATGATCCGCATCAACTCGATCCGGTAGTGGGTGAAGACGTACGGGATGTTGCGCAAGGTGGTGCCGTAGAACTGCGTTTGGTGCCCGACCCGGTTCCAGCCGTCGACCCAGCCGTCGAGTCTTCGCGCCAAACGCGGGAACCGCCTGTCGATCGGCCGGCGGCTCCTTTCGACCGGCTGGGCGCTCATAGCGTCACCTTTACGGCGACGGCGGTCGCGACGACGTTGATCGCGAACAACGCCATGAAGGTGAACACCACGGTCTCGTTCACGGCGTTACCCACACCCGCCGGGCCGCCGCCCACGGAGATGCCCTTGTAGCACGCGATCAGACCGGCCGAAAGCCCGAAGAGGGCGGCCTTTATCAACGCGATTGTTACATCAAGGGATCCGATGATCAGGGTCAAGCCGGAGGCGAAGGCACCGGGCGAGACGTGCTGGATGTAGACGCAGAAGAAGTACGCACCAGCCAGCCCCACGAGGATCACCGTCGCGGCCAGCGCCAGCGACACCACGGTCGCGGCCAGTACGCGAGGAACCACAAGTGCCTGAATGGGATTGACGCCCATAACACGCAGCGCATCGAGCTCCTCGCGAATCGTCCGCGCGCCCAGGTCGGCACACATGGCGGTAGCGCCGGCGCCGGCGACCACCAGAACCGTTACGATCGGCCCGATTTGCCTCACCGTGCCCAGCGCGGCACCCGTGCCGGAAAAGTCCGCGGCACCGAACTCGGTCAGCAGGATGTTGAAGGTGAACGTCAACAAAACGGTGTAGGGAACCGTCAACATCAGTGTCGGCACAATCGACACCCGCGCGACGAACCACGCTTGCAGGATGAATTCACGCCAGGCGAAGGGCGGCTTGAACATCAACACGAAGGTTTCGAGCGCCATCCCGTAGAAGCCGCCGATCGCGCGCACGGGCTTGGCGACCGCGTTGAAAGCGACCATTAGCGGGTCCTTCCTCGGCTGCACCTCTTCCTCATGGTCGCTGCTTCCCCTCCGCCGCACCCACCCGGTCTCCTGCGCGGCTGTTCTTACTCGCGACCCGGCAGGATGACCGAACGGTACACCAAAGGTTTTCTCGGCGAGCAACAATCGGCGAGCCAGAATAATCATCACCACTGCGTCCACCTAGTGCCGGAAGTCGACCGCCGGAATCGGTTCTGCCACATCGCCAACCAGACACGAAATGCCACTTGCATGCCACCACGGCGGCCCAAGGACCGCGAAACTTGTTGTGCCCGGAGGTCGCATACCGCGCAGGTGAACCAGCGACTGACCGCACCCCGCAGCAAACGCGGGGAGGACCTGGAAGTCGATCTTCTAGAACCGTGTTCGAAAACGGCGCGCGGTGCGCCAGCTTCGTCGCATGACTGCCGCGGCGCCCTCCGATGACTCGGTGGACGGCGCCGCGGACGAGAAGCTTCCCGACATCCCGACGCGGCGCTGGGCGAAGACCGATGCGAGGCAACAGCGCATCCTCGACGCCGCGACAGAGGTGTTCGCCGCGCGCGGATTCACCGCCGCGACAATGGCCGATATCGTCGACCACTCCGCTGCCAGCATCGGCAGCATCTACCGCCACTTCGGCGGCAAGAAGGAGCTGTTCCTGGCTATCTCCGACCGACTGGCGGCCGACATCGACCGGCGCATCGAAGCCACCGCGGATCGGGGGGCCGCACTCGACCGGCCACCTGCGTTCGAAACGAACGAACGGGCGTACCTCAAGCCGATCTGGCAAACCGGCGCACCGCGATGGTGCTGGCTTCCGGCGACAACCCGGCCGGCTTCGACGGGGTCCGCCGCCACAGCATGCTCAGGGGCTTCCGCCGCTGGATGTCGGTGCTCGAGGTCGACACTTCGCCGCGGGGTCAGCTACTGACGTGGGACCGATCACCGACGCAACGATCGAGTGGATCGGCCGACTGACAAGTTAACCGTCAGCGGACCGCAGCCTCCAGCTCGGCGATGACGATCTTGCGCATCCCAAGCATCGCCTTGGTCGCCGCGGCGGCACGGGCCCGGTCGGGGTCATTGGTCAGCTCGAACAGGCGGGTCGGAACGATCTGCCAGCTCAGCCCGAATCGGTCCTTGAGCCAGCCGCACTGCGACTCTTCCCCGCCGTCGACCAGTCTGGCCCAGTAGTAGTCGACCTCGTCCTGGTCCTTGCACTCGACCATGAACGACACCGCCTCGGTGAACTGAAACTCTGGTCCACCGTTGATGCCGCAGAACCGGGTGCCGTCGAGGACGAACATGCCGGACACCACGTCGCCGGGTGTGCCGGGTCCTGCCTCGGTGTAGCGCTCGAACGTCTCGATACTCGAGTTCGGGAAGATCGACGTGTAGAACTCCGCGGCTTCCTCGAGGTTGTTGTCGAACCAGAGCGACGGCGTGATCGACGACATGGCGATTCCTTTCGTCAAGGCGGCTTTCCGGTATTGACAGGGCCGACGCCCCAAACTCATCGCCGGTCGGCGCCGAGCGCACGCAACGCGAACTCCAGCACCCAGGCCAGTGACCGGTGCAGCCGTTGCTCGTGACCGGGCGACTGGGCGACCATCACGCGGGCGACTACAGCGCTGATGGCGACCGCGTCGCACTCCGGGTCGGCCAGCGGGAACGAGCCGTCGTCTCGACCGCGCCGAAGAATCCCGACCAGCGAGCGTTCGCGATCGGCGTGCGCTTGCTCGCGGGTTTCCCGGTATCCCTTGGCCGCGCGCACCTCATCGGAATCGATCACCGTGAGGTGCATTCGCAGCTCCGCGTCGTGCATCCACCCGAACATGTGGCCGATCCAGGCCTTGAGCTGGTCGGCAGGAGCACCGGACACCTCGTCGACAATGCGGTCGAGCCGGCCGGCGAGCGCGTCGCTCTCCTGCCGCAGCATCGCCAGGAACAGCTCGTCCTTGGATTCGAAGTGGCGATAGAACGCCCGAGTGGACACCCCTGCGCGCTGCAGGATCGCGGCAACCGGGATTGGACCGGTATGCGGCGCGTAGAGGCAACCATAGGCAGCGTCGATGATGTAGTCGCGGTCGCGGTCACTGGCGGTATCTGGCTGCACGATCGCAGATTGTAGGGATCCCGCGCACCGGCCGGGTCGAAGATCGGTGCAAATTTTCCCCTGGGTAACGTGAGGGCCTTGGGCCAGCCGAGAGGACGTCCGTGAGCACTACACGCAGCGAGCTGCAGACCGTCAAGTTTCGCGGAATCGACAACCTCGTTCTGGTTGCCGACGAATGGAACCGCGGCGCCCAAGCAGCGGCCGGGCACCCAACCGTTTTGATGCTCCACGGTGGCGGACAGAACCGGTTCTCCTGGAAAAACACCGGGCAGATCCTTGCCGACGAGGGCTTCCACGTCGTCGCCCTGGACAGCCGCGGCCACGGCGACAGCGACCGCTCCCCCAACGCGAACTACACGGTGGATGCGCTCTGCGCTGACACGCTGCAGGTGCTGGACCAGATCGGGCGGCCGGTCATTTTGATCGGAGCGAGCATGGGCGGCATGACCGGCATCCTCGTCGCCGACGCCGCAGGCCCGGAGAAGGTGACCAAGCTGGTGCTCGTGGACCTCGTACCGCGGTACGAAAAGGACGGCAGCGCCCGGATTCGCGACTTCATGTTCAGTCATGTGCACGGCTTCGAGTCGCTCGACGAGGCCGCCGATGCGGTGGCCGCGTACCTGCCCCACCGGACCAAGCCGCGCAGCCCGGAGGGCCTGAAGAAGAACCTGCGCAATCGGGACGGCCGGTGGTACTGGCACTGGGATCCGAAGTTTCTGACTGCGCCTGCCGACGATGCGTTCGTGCGGGAGGAGAAGCTCGAACAGGCCGCGATCGACCTGACCATCCCAATCCTGCTGATTCGGGGCAAGCTGTCCGACGTGGTCAGCCCCGAGGGCGTCAAGGACTTTCTGGCCAAGGTGCCGCACGCCGAGTTCGTCGAGCTGTCCGACGCGGGCCACACCGCCGCAGGCGATGACAACGACGCGTTCTCCGAAGCCGTCGTCCAATTCGTCAGTCGGTGAGCGTTGGTTTCAATTTCCTCGAGGCACCGGAGCTCCCGGCGCCTCAGGTAAGCGAGGCGCAGGCCGAGGAGATTCTGCGTGTCCACTACGGCATGCGCACGCGGGCGAAATCGTTGGGCAGTAACCAGGACAAGAACTTCGTCGTCGTCGGCGCCTCCGGCGATATCGCGGGGGTGCTCAAGATCGCCAATCCGGCCTTCACCGCGACCGAATTGGAAGCGCAGGACCTGGCGGCGGAACTGATCGCCGGGGCGGAGCCATCCCTGCGCGTCGCCGTGCCAATACCGAATACCGCAGGCGAGAAGTGCACGACCATAACGGGTTTGGTCGACCGTACCGCCTACGTGCGGCTGCTCCGCTACCTGCCCGGCGGAACACTGGTCGAGTCGGGCTACGTTTCGCCGTCGGCCATTGCGGGCCTGGGCGCAGTGGCCGGCCGGGTGAGCCGGGCGTTGGAGCGGTTCACCCATCCCGGACTTGACCGCGTCCTGCAATGGGACCTGCGGTACGGCACCGACGTCGTGGCAGCGCTGATTTCGCATGTCGCTGACCCGTCGGACCGCGGTCGGCTCCAAGCCGTGGCAGGCGAAGCATGGTCGCGCATCGCACCACTTGCCGACGAGTTGCCCAGGCAGGCCGCGCATCTCGACCTCACCGACGCGAATGTGGTCGTGTCACGCTCGGCCGGAGGCGCCGCTCAGCCCGACGGGGTCATCGACTTCGGCGACCTGACCAACAGTTGGGCGGTGTCCGAACTGGCGATCACGGCGTCGTCGGTGCTGGGCCACCCGGGTACCGAACCGACTTCGGTGCTGTCCGCAGTGCGGGCGTTCCACGCCATCCGGCCACTCACAACGGCGGAGGTGGACGCGCTGTGGCCGATGCTGGTGTTGCGTAGCGCCGTGCTGATCGTCAGCGGCGCACAGCAGGGACTGCTGGATCCCGACAACCCATACCTGACCGACCAATCCGGCCGCGAGCGGCGAATGTTCGAGCAGGCGACCTCGATTCCGATCAACGTGATGACCGAGGTGATCAAGGCCGACCTCGGACTGGCTGCCCGGCCTGCGGCCGTGGCCCGCTCGACTCCCTTGGCCGACGTTGGGTCGGTGGTGACGCTCGACCTGTCGACCACATCCGACGCCTACGACGTCGCGTTCGAGCCCGACGGAACGCTGCGGCCCGGCATCGAGGACGAATTGGCCAGGGCGGCAGTGCAAGACGGCGCGCGGCTCGTTGTCACACAGTATGGCGAGGCGCGGCTGAGCCGGACCCGCAGGCTCAGCCAGGAGAGCCCCGACGTCGTGGCGACCGGCATCAGCCTGTGGGCGGCGTCGACCACCCGGCTCGTCGCACCGTGGGACGGCCAGATCGTCGGGGACGGACTCACGCTGCGTGGCGACGACTACGAGTTGACGCTCGCCGGGGTGAGCGCCGTCGCGTCGGGCAGCGTCGCCGCCGGGCAGCCGTTGGCGGACGCACCTGCGGAGCAGTGGGTGGAGGTCGGCGTGCGGCCGGTCGGCGCACCCGCCGCGCCGCTGTTCACCCGATCCGAGCCGGCGCCCGGCTGGCTGGCGCTGACGCGTGATCCGCGACCGCTACTCGGACTGCCCGCCGTGGAGGTTCCGGACACCGGCGATCTGTTGTCACGGCGTGACGCAAGTTTCGCTCCCGTGCAAGAGTTTTACTATCGCACGCCGCCACAGATCGAGCGGGGCAGGCGCCATTACCTGATGTCGACCGCCGGGCGCACCTACCTCGACATGGTCAACAACGTGACGGTGCTGGGCCATGCGCACCCGCGGATCGCCGATACCGCCGCCAGGCAGCTGCGCAAGCTCAACACGAATTCACGGTTCAACTATGCGGCTGTGGTCGAGTTCAGCGAGCGGCTCGCCGCCATGCTGCCCGATCCGCTGGACACGGTCTTCCTGGTCAACTCCGGCTCAGAGGCAAGCGATCTGGCGATCCGGCTCGCGACGGCGGCGACGGGTCGGCGCGACGTGGTCGCGGTCCGCGAGGCCTATCACGGCTGGACATTCGGCACGGATGCGGTGTCCACGTCGACCGCCGACAACCCCAATGCGCTCGCCACTCGGCCGGACTGGGTCCACACGGTCGAATCGCCCAACAGCTTTCGCGGCAAGTACCGGGGCGCCGACGCCGTCCGATACGCGGGCGAGGCAGTGCAGCAGATCGAACAGTTGGTCGCCGACGGCCGCGCGCCCGCGGCGTTCATCTGCGAGAGCGTGTACGGCAATGCGGGTGGCATGGCGCTCCCGGATGGTTACCTTCAGCAGGTGTATGCCGCGGTGCGGGCGGCCGGCGGGCTGGCGATCTCCGACGAGGTGCAGGTCGGGTATGGCCGTCTCGGCGAATGGTTCTGGGGCTTCACGCAGCAGGACGCGGTGCCTGACATCGTCTCGATCGCCAAGTCGACGGGCAACGGGTATCCGCTCGGCGCGGTGATCACCAGCCGCGCGGTCGCCGACGCTTTCCGCTCGCAGGGCTATTTCTTCTCGTCGACCGGCGGCAGCCCGCTGTCGTGCGCGATCGGGATGACCGTCCTCGACGTGCTGCGCGACGAAGGGCTGCAGGAGAACGCGGCGCGCGTCGGAGCCCATCTGAAGGCGAGACTGCAAGCTCTGCAGGACAAGCACCCGATCATCGGCACCGTGCACGGCATCGGGCTCTATCTCGGCGTGGAAATGATTCGCGACCCCGAGACCCTGGAGCCCGCGGCCGAGGAGACGTCGGCGATCTGCGAGCGCATGCTCGAACTCGGGGTGATCATCGCGCCGACCGGTGAC
>JAVRPG010000519.1:0-5735 GCA_032162325.1 Mycobacterium sp.
TGCACCACCATGTACGGCGAGAAGGTGCCCAGCAGCGTCATCGGGTACACGTTCTGGCCCCCGGACTTGATGCGGAAGGTCCCGTCGGATATCGCGACGCCACCGAGCAAGCCCGCGCCTAGATCACACAGGTTGCGCATCCCGGCCTGACACGACGGACACCTCCCGCAGGACGGGATGAACGACAACACGACGTGATCGCCGGGGGCGATGTCTTCAACCCCTGGACCGACCTCGGTGACGACGCCTGCGCCTTCGTGTCCGCCGAGCGCCGGGAAGCCACCCATCGGGATGCCGCCGGTGACCAGGTGGTGGTCGGAGTGGCACATCCCCGCCGCTTCCATCTGGATTTTCACCTCGTCCTTGACGGGATCGCCGATCTCGATCTCCTCGATCGACCACGGCTGGTTGAACTCCCAGATGAGAGCACCTTTTGTCTTCATCGCGTCCTGCTTTCGTCGGAGAACTGTAGCGACAGACTAAGTTATCTAGGTCACACCGCTGCCGCCGGTCTACCAGATCGGGACGGGCGACTGGCCGAGCGGGTTGTAACCGGGCAGCTTCTCTCCGGCCAGGCTGCGTTCGATCCGCTCCTGCATCCCCTTGGACATCTTGCCGTCCTTCATCAGGTCCAGGTAGAGCTTCTGCACGTGGCCGAAGTCGAAGAAGTCTCGCTGCCACTCGATCTTGGCGGCCCCGTCCACGTCGGTAAGCCGGAACCAGCTGCCGCCGATGCCGTAGATCTCCCGCTCGGCGCTGTCGGGGTCATCCGGGTCCGAAACCACCTGCTTCCAGAAGCCGACGATCTCGCCGATCTTGTCGTCGATGATCACCTTCTGGTACGGGTAGCGCCAACCCTCGAGGCCCGCCATCTCCAGACCCAGTGCGATGTCGCGGATCTCGCCGATCCCGATGCACATCACGTCTTCCTTCGGGCCGATGTTCCAGCCGTAGGTGGCGTCGTCGGCGTAGAAGTCCGCCAACGGCTTCCAGTCACCGGCCTTCTCGGCGTCGCGGTTCACCTGGAGCCACCGCTCGACCCAGTCTTCCAGTTGCTCGCGGGGCAGTGCGGCCATGTTCAGTCATCCTCTTCTTTGATGGACAGTGCTTGCGTGGGACAGGCCCACACGGCTTGTTCGACTTCGGCCCGATCCTCTTCCGGCGGTGTGTCGTTGAGGATCTCGACCTGCCCGCGCTTGGGCACCCTGAAGTAGTCCGGGGCCTCGACTTCGCACATCGCGTGGCCCTGGCACAGGTCCAGGTCGACTTCGATCTTGATACTCATTGTGCGGCTCCTTATCCGCGTGAGCTGGATGTCGCCGCCGAGCGGCTCCGGCGTCGGTAGCGCACCTTGGCGGGCTGGGCCAGCTGCACCACCATCTTCGAGTGATCGTTGCGGTAGGACTCCGACGGCTGTGCCATCTCGAAGTCGTACTCCCGCAACAGGACCGAGAAGATCGCCTTGATCTGCATGGTGGCGAACGCGGCGCCAACGCAGCGGTGGCGGCCCGCGCCGAACGGAATCCAGGTCCAGCGGTTCATCAGGTCTTCCTGACGCGGCTTCTCGTACCGGTCGGGGTTGAACGAGTCGGGTTCGGGGAAGTCCTCGGCGATCCGATTGGAGATCGCGGGTGACGTCGCCACCATCTCACCCTCGTGGATCGGATAGCCCGCGACCTCGAACTCGCCCCTGGCCACCCGCATCAGGATGATCAGCGGCGGGTGCAACCGCAGCGTCTCCTTGAGTACGTTCTCCAGTTTCGGAATCTGTCGCAGCGCATGGAAACTGACTTCCTGGCCGTCGGCGTATAGCTCCTCGAGTTCGGCGACCACCTCGGCATACACATCGGGGTGGCGCAGCATCTCGATCAACGTCCACGACGCCGTGCCGGAGCTGGTGTGGTGCCCCGCGAACATCATCGAGATGAACATGCCGGTGATCTCGTTGGCGGAGAACCGATGGTTGCCCTCCTCGTCCTTGATGCTTACCAGCACGTCGAGCATGTCGCGATCGCTCTTGTCCTTCGGCGGGTTGGCGATCCGGTCGTTCATGATCTCCTGAACCAGCTCCACCAGCCCGAGCCGCGCCTCGTCGCGCAGCCGGAAGCTTTCGATCGGGAGGTAGGGATCGACGTAGCACAGCGGATCGGTGCCCTGCTCGAGCTGGTGATACAGCCGGGCGAACCGGCCGTCGAGCTGCTCGCGGAACTTCGTACCGATCAAGCACGCCGACGAGGTGTAGATGGTCAGCTCGGCGAAGAAGTCCAGTAGATCAATTTCTCCGCTGTTACCCCAATTTTCGATCATCCGGCGAACCTCGCCCTCGATCGTGGTGGCGTGGCCCTTCATCTGCTCACCGCGCAGAGCGGCGTTGTGCAGCATCTCTTTTCGGCGCTCGGGGTCGGTGTCGAAGACGACTCCTTCGCCGAAGATCGGCGTCATGAACGGGTAGGCTGCGGCCTGATCGAGGTCGTCATCGCTTGAGCGGAAGAAGAATTCGTTGGCCTCGGCACCGGACAGGAACACCACCTGCTTGCCTGCCAACTGGAAGATGCCGACGTCGCCGCACTCCTCGCGGATCCGCTTCATCAGCACGATGGGATCTGTGCGGAACTCCTCCAGGTGGCCGTGCTCCTCTTGCCCGCCGGATACCCGCGGCACGGTCAGGGTGGTCATGACGGCATCCCCTCTGGTCCTAGTTTGAGTTGCTGACGTTCCTTGGCGGTGGTCAGCGGCGCTTCCGGCTGGAGTTCCATGTTCACGATGACGCCGCCGCGCGGCGTCTCGGCGACGAACGCGATGGCCCTTGCCAAATCGGCAGGCCGCAGGAAGTAGTCATGGCGGGCCTGGCCCCACTTGGCCCAGTCCTCCAGGGCCGGTCCGATCGCCTCGGCGGGCAGGCTCCAGCCCATCGCCGTCTTCGTCGGACCGGGATGCACGATCGACGCGCGCACGCCCGTGCCCTCGAGTTCCATCTGCAGGTTGGTGACCATCGCGACGAGCGCAGCCTTGCCGGCGCCGTAGGCGCCCATGTGCGGACGCTGGCGCAGCGCGACGTCGGATCCGACGAAGATAAGGTCACCGCGTTGGCGTTCCACCATTCCGGGCAGCACCGCAGTGGCCAACCGGTTGGCACCGATGAGATGGATCTGAATCTGCGATTCGAAAGTGTCCGTGCTGATTTCGTGCAGGCGGCCGAAGTACGTGTCACCCGCCCCTGCGACCAGCAACTCGATGTCGCCGAGCTCTTCGGTGGCGCGGTGCACGAACCCCTTGACCGATTCGGGGTCCGTGACGTCCAGCGGCAGCGCGACAGCCTCGCCCCCGCCGGAGCGGATCTCGTCGACCAGCTCCTGGCACTTGTCGACGCGCCGGGCGCCAAGAGCAACCGGGAAGCCGCGCGCGGCAAGCTCGGTCGCGGTCGCGGCGCCGATTCCGGATGACGCACCGGCCACGATCGCGGGCCTGCGTTCGGGGAGTGGTTCGAACCGGGGCATGCCTAGCCTTTCACCGGACCGTTACTGCTACCGGCAGATGGGCGAACCCGCGCACATTGCTCGAATGGACTCGTACGGCGTTGGCCTCGTCGACCTCGTATCCGCGGATTCGCTTGAATAGTTCTGTCAGCGCCACCCGTGCTTCCATCCTGGCCAGGTGAGCACCGAGGCCGAAGTGGGCGCCGCTGCCGAAACTCACTAGCTTCGAACCGATTGCGCGACCAATACGGTATTCGTCGGCGTCTTCGAACACTCGGTCATCGCGGTTGGCCGAACCAGGCAGCAGCAACAGGACGTCGCCGTCGGGAAGCGTGGTGTCATAGAGCGTCAGCTCGCCGGAAACGGTACGGGCCAGGATCTGGCTGGAGTTGTCGTAGCGCAGTGTCTCCTCGACCCACAACGGGATTCTGGAGTGGTCGTCGAACACCGGTGCCAGCTGGTCGGGGTTCTTGGCGCCCCAATACGCCGCATTGGCAAGCAGTTTCGTGGTGGTCTCGTTGCCGGCCACCACCATCAGGAACAGAAACGCCATGATCTCGTCGTCGGTGAGGCGGTCGCCGTCCATCTCGGCCTCCAGCAGCGCCGACGTGAGGTCGTCGCTGGGCTTCTTGCGCCGCTGGGCGACCATGTCGGCGTAGTAGACCATCAGGTCGGCCGATGCCCGCATTGCCGAAGCCGGAACGTCGGCCAGACCCTCATCGCGGTGCATGACGCCGTCGGCCAACCCGCGGATGCGGGTCCGGTCCGGCTCGGGCACCCCCATGAGTTCGGAGATCACGTCCATCGGCAGCTTGCCTGCGAACTCGTCGACGTAGTCGAAAGTGTCTGACTGCAAAGCGGTGTCGAGGTGCTGTACGGCGATCTCGGTGACGCGCGCCTCCAGTTCGCGAATGCGGCGCGGTGTGAAGCCCTTCGACACCAGGGTGCGCAGCCGCAGGTGCGCGGGGTCGTCGAGGGCCAGGAAGGACATCACCCTGTGCGCGTGCAAGGTGCGCGAGATCGGATCCAGCGATACGCCGTACTTGTTCGACAGCGTGGTGCTGTTGCGGAAGCCCTGCAGCACGTCGCTGTGCCGCGATAGCGCCCAGAACTTCAGCTCGTCGCTGCGGTAGAGCGGCGCCTCTTCGCGCAGCCGCCGGTAGTACGGGTACGGATCTTCGTGAAAGTCGTAGTCGTACGGGTCGAGGATCAAATCGCCTCGTCGCTCCTCCATGTTCAAAGTCATCGGTCTTCTCCGAGGCTTCATCTATCGATCCTCTCCGAGGATCAAGCCGACCACATAGCTGAGGCGGTCGGCGATCTGGTGGTAGGTGACAGCGCCGCTGCCCGCGTGGACCAACGCTCCGAAGTACGTCATCTCCAGCGCCGAGATGGTCCGTGGATCGGCGTCCGGGCCGACCGCCGAGCGGATGCGGCGGTGGATCTCGGCGCCGATGCGGTCGCGGACCGTGCGCACCGCTGCGTCGCCGTTGCTCAGCAGGGCCGTCGTGCAGGCGGCAGCGACCTCGGGTTCGTCGGCAATCATCAGCGTCAGAGCGCGGAGCGCCTTCTCGACCCGAACCGACCTGCTGTCGTTGACGTCGGTGAAGTACGGCACCTGGCCGACCAGATCGAGATAGACCTCGGCGATCAGATGATTCTTCGACGAGAAGTACGTGTAGGCGGTCGCCGGGGCGACCTTGGCGCGGGCGGCGACCGCGCGCACCGTCAGGTCGGCATACGACGACTCGCGCAGCATCTCCACGCCGGCGGTGAGCACCTTGCGGAAGGTCTCCTCCTGGCGGCGGTTGCGGGGCGGTTCTGTTATCGCAACCGCTGGATCGCTGGACACATGTCCAAGTTATCTGACGAGATCGCCCTCGGGCAAGTCCCAACTGGAAAACCGCACTACAACTCGCTCAATTCTGGCCTAGACGGAACCTAGTCTTGCCTCCTGCCGCAGTCTGAGGCTATCGTTCGAGAGAACTCAGTCGGACAGTTGTCCAGCAAAGAAGCGGAGACTTGGCATGGCCCTGTTGAACGACCGCCAGAGTCAACTGCTCATCGACGGCAAGCTCGTGGCCGGCAGCGCAGGCACATTCCCGACGGTCAACCCGGCCACCGAAGAGGTACTCGGCGTCGCCGCCGATGCGAGCGCCGACGACATGGGCCGCGCGGTCGAGGCCGCCCGTCGAGCCTTCGACGACTCAAACTGGTCGACCAACACCGACCTGCGGGTGCGCTGCCTTCGCCAGCTGC